>DAOM01000181.1 GCA_002501855.1 Candidatus Nitrosopolaris nunavutensis | reverse complement strand
GGTATAGATGGCAAAAATGCAGAAGAAGAGTATCAATTCACCAGACGAAACACGAACCTTTGATAAAGGAAAATTTGATCTTACAAAAATTGGTGATACTAGTATAGGCAAAATGTATCTTGAACCAGGATGGAGCTGGGAAAAATGTGTAAAGCCTCTTGTTAAATCTCAAAGTTGCCAAGCCTCTCATACACAATATGTAATATCGGGAAGAATCAGATTCAAGATGAATGATGGGAATGAAGAAGAATACGGACCTGGCGACTTAGCCTATATTCCACCTGGACATAAGGCATGGGTTGTAGGGAATGATCCATATACAGGAATAGAATTAGGAACGATGGATCTATTCCATTCGATATAGAAAGTGGCTACACGGCAAAATATACCAGTCAGCTGCAATTTGTGAGGGAAGTCCTAAAATTCTAATAGTACGAATTATCGCAAAAAAAACTAGTTAACAACAGCCTTATTTAAAGAAGTTTAGCCCTAGTAACGAAGTTAGTGCAAAAGAAACCTTGGTACATAAATCCATCCAATTCGTGCCTTGGCCACTCTTTCCTGTTTGGTTTTGTGATATGAATCCGAATCCCTGTACCGACCCAGCAGAAGTCATCATTAGAGTAGCCAACGAAACCAGCACTATTATAACAGCTTTCGATCCGTTAGTCTTCATAGTTCGCAGATGCACTTTTACCTCACATTACTTAGGCGATGGTTCATTTTCTTTTGCCATACTTGGACGCCAGCTTTCAGTCCATTCGTACCAACAATGTTTGCATCTGAGATTGTAATTATCTCCAACATATGCAGTAGCCTCCTTATCACTAGAATTACATCTAGGACACTTGGCATGAGATAAGACCTCTGAGAGACGCTTGTTATGGTTTATCTCAGTAATTTCTTACACCTACTTTTTTTATCTGGTTCGCTGCAATTATCTGTATATTGGCTAAACTATTGTTCAAATATACGCTCATCATATTCAAGTGCTGGCTGGTTTGATTTAATTCTATAGTTATATTATAAAGACTCATGACATACGCAACCGCTATATCAAAAGAAATTATCGTCAACGCTAAAGGCAGCCAGAATAATGAATGGCGTCTTAACGATTTCAGAATATAGGATTACGTTTACCTAAAAAGAATAAGACCAAAAACTGCTAGGTGGATGTATGGCATCATATTCCCTTTACATTTGAATCAGTTGTCTAAACGTTTTAGAATAAAGGTTACTATTTGGTAAGTCAGTGCTAAATTTATTTGCTATATGTTTAGTCCTTTTTCAGATGATTTTATATCGTTGAATGCATGAAATGCCAGAATATACTGTTAATGAATAACATGCTCACAGTTGACCATATAGTACCAAGACATCACGGAGTAGACAGAAACAATGCCAGCAACCTACAATTGTTATGTTATCGTTGTCACAGAATAAAGAATTTTCGAAACATGAATAAAAGCATAAATTCTGTTAGCGCCATTCATTCAATCATAAGTTGAGTATAACAACAGACACTAAAAAACATGTAAAGTCTAAAACTCGTTGTAACTATAGTAAATTTCTTCATAACAATATTATAATACTTGATTCTAGTATTAAGGTATTCTCAAACATGGTTTTTGACCTATAAGGTAAGGCATGACTTTTAGATGTGTACCAGGCGCAGCGTCTTTTTCAATTGTTCCATTTGCTAAAGGTAACATTAACAGAGGAATTAATGCTAGAGTTAAAAAAAATGGCTACGACTTTGTTAGACATAACCCTATTCCTATTTGTACGACTAACTGGTTTATCAATGGATTACTAGTTGCGTTTTCCGTTAGACCTTTAATCACGTTGTTTAAGGAAGAAAAAATGAAACAGCGTTTTTAAGGGACTTAAGAAGGTGCGGAAACCAACGCTAGATAAAAATGACTTGTAAGGTATTCAATCGTGATGAATACAAATGCAGTATATGCTTTAAAGAACTCAAAGAAAAGCTATCTCAAAGAGTCCAGCATATAATCCCTAAAAGATTAGGTGGATCAGACTCTCTCAATAATCTTAGTCTTATGTGTTACAAATGTCATGGCTGACGGAACTACGTAAACCATATGAAATTACAGATAATGATTATAAGTATAGAGGGAAATTCTTTGGACGAGTAAGTTCAATGGGAGCGTCTAAGGTAGCGTACTTACTAGTATTAGTAACCCTAAAAAAGCATATTGTGAATATATGCGTGTGGTCAATATATTCACTGGCAGATTTCAAGACATAGTGTCTAAGGAAACTAAACACAAATCATCATCTGGTTTAGAGACTGACTATTCCAGTTTTCTTCGTAGGGAAAAAGTTCACCCAAAACACCGTGTCTTGTTTTCTGCGTCAGCAGGATCCTTTTTGTTTTTCTTTGTTACGGCAGTTCTGCTATTTCCATCTATCTTTGCTTTTGGACAAAATACAAGCACTGGGAATATACAAAACGGCGCAACAAACAATACCAATTCTTCGGCTAACACCTCACAACCACCAATTGCTACGAAGATTTCTGACAAAGGGATCTATCAAGTGCAGCTGACTTTTATCTCAGCATTACCTACGCAATCTCCTAACCTTCTTTCTAAAAGTGGATTTCAGATGGAAATAGATTTCTTAAATGCAAGTGCTCCAGCACCAACTAGCAAGACCAATTCAAGTCTGGGTATGCTAACCAGCCAGCCAAATATTATACAACGATTAGTACCAGTAGATAGTTTTGATATGGCCATTTATTCCAACAATGGTAAAGTTCTGTGGAACAAGACAAATGAGGCAGCAACCGGTGGAAGAGGAACTGAGACGGTCTCGCTCAACGGCAGCTATACTGGTCCTATTACAATTTTGATAAACAACATCAAATCTAGTAATGTAATGACTGACGTCACAACACCATTATCTACTCCTACTCCTGCTAATACTAGTACTCCTTCGACCGCCGGTAAAGGAACAACGATAGACTCAGTAAGATTTGCTTCAAAGTTGACTTAGCAATTTTCACATATTTCCAATTCTACGTGCAGAAGCTAGGAAGCTATCCACACAAATTAATATCTCCCTTATTTTGGCATCAGGCTCATATGTTGGAAGGCGGTTCACAGCAATTATAAATACAAAACAAATACATCCATTTCTTCTTAGTCTAGGCTAAGTTTGAGCACTATTGTGTCATCTGTTGCATTGACTTCTGCATCCTTAGCCTTCAAAGTCTTAAATGCTCCTTTGAGCCAACATTCAAAAAAATAAGACCATTTTTTTCCCATCTCATGTAGAATTACGTAAGTGTGGATCCGATCTTTTACATCATGCCTGTAGTGGATACCTGACGCTGACATCCAATTTTCTACAGCACTTAAGTATGAGATTATACTGTATTCTCCAGTTATCATTTCAACCTGACCAACGAACTCATCCTTCAAATGCTCGTCGACAATTTGGGTTATCTGTTCTTGTGTCAGTTTATCCATTATTCGAACAAGGTTTTTTTTCGAAGCTGACATCATTCCAGCTTCTGCTGCAGGAGAATGCCAGTATACATATTCTTTGAAGATTTGATTTCCTAGTATGTTAACACTTTCCATTTTCCTTTCTGCTTCTCCACGCAATTTATCTAAAACCTTCCTTTCAACCCTAAAAGTGATGCTCTCACTTTCACTCTTTCGTTTCGCGTCTCTAGCCATCGGAGAAATCATCAG
>DAOM01000342.1:1007-7998 GCA_002501855.1 Candidatus Nitrosopolaris nunavutensis | reverse complement strand
CATGTGTGGAAGCAGCACACCTAGTAAAAGGAGTGGTTAAATTTCTCCATTGGAATTCCAATGCTTAATTTCGAATATTATGACATCTGTTCTCCACAGTGTCATCACTGCTATGAATGAGTGAAACAATAACTAATAACTGGAGACGAAAAAATACATAATTCACTCGCTCATTATTGTATATCCTCATAATTATTTATCTTGTTATTTCAACAGAATTAATCATCTGTTGTACAATTGGTAAATAGTCGAAGTATTTTGGTTCTTCAGCAATATATCTTAAGCAATCAGGAGGACTCAAATCATAGAGTGCTTCTATATGAGTAAGCATAGTGCTGTAGATATTATTTTACATTCTTTATACATCTGTCGCAGTATTTTTCAATAACAGTTGCACTTTCATCTACCCTGAACAAGGCTTCTTGTGCAGCTAGGGTACCGCAGTCGGCACAGAATTTTGGCTTGACTCCTGATTGAATGAACGGTCTCACAGATGTTAACACTTTTTTCATCTTATCTTCACATACTTAGAAGGAAGTAGCCTATAAAAAATATGGGTATTTGATATAGGACTGCGATAGGGGTGAATCATTTGATTCATGGCCTTAAATTCCCGCGTCACGTCGATTCTCCAGTCGTTGTTTGTATGCTTTCTACATCGCTTGCTGCATCTCTAACTCCAGCTCATAAGCGTCATGTATTCCAAATCGGCTGAAGTACTCCATCTTTTGTTTTTTGTATCGTCTTTTTTGTCATCGCTACCACCTGGGTTTTCAAATATTAGCGGATGTTTACCGTCCTGTGTATCGAAAATATGATGGGCCACATTCATAGACGCAGAGAAGACTCGTTGCCAGTATTCTTTCGTATCCGGTTTTATAGCAAGACGATTATTATCAAGAGCATCTTCCCGTAAAAATGAATAGTGGTTGAATGTTGATAGTCATTCACAAGCTTGTCAAGTCTGTCTTGGTTGGCACCCATCTTGTTTAGCAGCTCTTCATATCCAAACGATGTATTTCCACCTCCTAGTACTGACATTAGTTTGTTTATTGAAGCATACTCGATGAAGTGGCTTCTCGCAACCGGGATGTCATTTGGATGAAGCATTCTGGATAACTCCAGATCGAGAGGAGATACAATCCCAAACCCTGTTTCTATTCCTTGTAATACACACCTCTTTTCATTAAGCAATTCACTCACGCTCCATACAAGTTGACCAACCTGCAAGTGTTTTGTTTTTGAACAAGTTGCTAGAATTGCAAGTGGATGGATTAGATGCTACTTCCTGATTAAGGAACACAGTCGTGAGCAATAATAGAGAAGCGTGAAGACAGAAATAGAGATGGATAACTTGATCAAGTAGGGTGTTGCGTACTATAGATAACCCCTAAAAGCCTATTTTTCAAAGTATAGAAGAAACCAAAGCACCATAGCAGGAACAGCGAAACCTGAGGTATTGGTAGTCGATGCTGAAGTTGATATCGCTCTTACTTTCAGAAAGGGTTTTGGAGTCAGAACGCTACTCCGCCTGCGGTACTTTTTGAAGTCCTCTCATTTGATTTTGCCCAGTGGATACATACAAAGCGGAGCAGAAGTCCTACTTAGTGTCATAAGCCTCCTTCCATTTTGGCTGCAGGTTTAGATATAGCCTATTTATATAACGGAACTCATCTTTTCTTAGTCTTTGACAGCTCCCCAAGACTCACAAGCAAAAAAAACTGAGATATTATACGGAGTTGAAAATACTATTAGTATGGGAGTGAAAAATGCAAAGAAATGGATGGATCTTTTCGGTGATAAAAATGGGCCATCCATAATTATTGAATTTCCAGAGATTTACAAAAATAAAAAAGTGGTCCAGCGGCCCTAGTGGATGTTATTCTTTCTACCTTTATGCTGCTCTCTTATCTGCAAATTCCCTTGAATTGTTTTCAAACGTTCTTGCGGTATTAGCAGCTATTCTCGAAAATTCTTTTACATCATCCTTCTCTCGCTGAACAAATGCTTTGTAGGCACCGATATTTGCAAACATTGTATTGTTTGCTATTCTACTTGTAGCCATCACGTTATCTGCAACATTGCTTACTGTTCTCGCATAGATTTCAGCTGCCCTTCGTGGAGATGCCCAATTATTCCAAAATGCGTCATACATATTCTCAATATATGGAACCCACGTTGAGTGAAATGATTGTATAATCTCCTTTTGAGATTCTAGATAGCTATCTGCAATTTCTCTGGATGCTTGCAGAGTATGTTCTTGATAATCATTGATTGCTTGTGTGTTACGTGGAATCTCTCTCCTAGCTTCATCTACTGTTCTCCTGATATTTTCTCTTGTTTCATCTAATGCTCTTTCGACTGCGTGATTTTGCTCCGATAAACCTGTTCTTAATTCTCTTTTATCATCATATTCTGCGGAGGATCTTTCTGCTTCCTTTTTTGTTGACATACTTATCATTGCCCTCGATGCTATTTATAGTTTGGTATTGAATGGTGTAAAATACCATTAAAAGCCAAACAATTGAAGAATTTCGATTGAGAATCGTAACGGGAACAATAATAGATCTTTTCGCGGCAGACTTGCTGAATTGGCTGATGCTGCAATTCCGCTGAGCATTATTGAGAACGCAAAAAAAGGTGAGAGTGTGTAATTAACCAGTACTGTTCAGCATCAGTGTCTTTCCAACTGTATCTCCGTTATCATCACTGCCTTTGAATACTGGCATAAGAAGAGTCCTGGTATAATCAAAAGGATTTACAAAGACCTGAGAGAGATTTATCGGAAATTTGTAATAAAGCATTATGCATGCATGTAACTCAATTCAAAAACATTTTGCATCATTTTATATCATCATTTTGCTTGCTGAAATATCTGATCACGACTTTGACTACTTTCACTTCGCCGGTTACAACGCCATTGCTGGTAGGGACATACACCGTTATCGACACGACTTTGTTTCCATTATTAAGTTTGTCCACAATGTAAGTGCATTTGAAAATCTGTCCTGAAGTTTCTTGGCATAAGAGGGTGGCAAAGCCATCAAACTCAAAGCAAGCGATTGAGTTATTTGATCGGAAATAGAATTCCTAGTATGTTATTGCTCTTTTCAGGCGGCTTACGAGTCTAGAGAGTTGACCAACTACCTACCTACTGATACTTTATATGACATATTATATTTCTCTCTATATAATTAATTAATTGATTGATTTTGATGACGACATCTATACGTAAGATAATGATGAAAATGGAACAAACTCTCTCTTACAATAAACTAGCTAGACTCACTGCACTCAAAGGATTACAAGCCGAGGAGCAACAGGATCCCTTCAAAATACTTATTGGAACTATTCTATCAGCCAGGACAAGGGATGAAATTACAACAAAAGTTGTTAACAACTTATTTAGAAAATTCAAAAATGCAAGAGAACTTGCTAAAGCAGATATAGAAGAAATTAAAGCAATAATTCACAGCATTGGTTTTTACAATATCAAAGCTAAGCGGATAAAGGACGTTTCGCAATTAATAGTCGAACGCTTTAATGGAGAAGTTCCAGACGATATCCGGAAGCTTCTCGAATTACCAGGTGTCGGGAGGAAGACAGCAAACTGTGTTTTAGTATATGGGTTTAAGAAGGCTGCAATCCCTGTTGATATTCATGTTCACAGGATTTCAAACAGATTAGGACTTGTTAATACTACAACTCCAGAAAAAACTGAAATTGAGCTTAGTCGAATTCTTGCTAAGAAATATTGGTTAAAAGTGAATGATACTTTTGTTATGTATGGTCAGAATATTTGCCTTCCGATAAAACCAAATTGTAAACTATGTAAATTAAAGGAGGTTTGCAAATTTTACCACACTACAGTTCTTCCTATCCAGAAGAAATCTTCTTTTTTTAAAACAAACAATCCATAGATAAGCCGACCTAAGCCGCAGTGGCGGTTGGGTACGCTTTGACGGCAATCGCGGGGGGAGTGGCAGAAACCAATTGGTTGCTAAAGGCCGCATTTATTCAAGTGAATAGCATCGGCCTTGTGATTGCTCTCGCAAGAATTCGTATGACTAAACAATTTTGAAAGAAAAATTGAATATGCAGAGGCTTCTAGGCCACTAACTCATGTCTCAGCCTTCCTGAGGAACACTCTAAAAATGGGATATTGTCCACGTGTTGACATCTTTTCAGAAATTCCATATTGATATCGATTCAAAACCTCTCCTAACTTGACGATATCCTATTTTCAGGGATCTCTACAACTGCTGTTTTCTTGAATTTAGTATGTCCTATTCCTTTAGTCAATAATCTCTGCATCAAACCGAGTCTTTGAGATTGCTTAGTGACTTGATCTGTTTTTTTTGTTTAAATCATCTACTTTTGAGCGAATGAGGGCAATTTCCGTTGCTCTTCGATGGCAGTAAGAGGAATATCATAGGGACTACTATTCGGTTGATTAGCTGTTCATAATCTTATATCATTTATCTATCTCTTTCTTGTCAAGTCAGTAAGTTTGCCCCAACTATTTCTGTGTTGAGAGCGCATTGAGCACTAACGACACAAACCAGCTGTTTTAAAAAAAGCCATTCGAAATTCATAAAGCTTAGTTTCACGAATAGAACATAATTGTCATTATTAAGGAAGAAGTATGAGCATAAATTATTTCAATACTCTTTTTTTAGGCTTTCGGTATAACTTTGCACCCCATCGAAGAAAGAAAAAGAGGATAGAATATAAGCTTGTACTAGGTAAATTACGTTTCCCTCACTTCGGGGACTGATAAAGTGGATCCTTTGTTCTTTGGACCTGGTGAATCTAAAGCGCAGGGTGTAGATGCATATCCAATGTAGATGACCTAGAAACGATTAGTCAAAAAGTATGCGAACGTGATGATATGTATATATTCAATCGCAAGTGATGATATGTATGAGAGAGACACAGCGGAAGTCGTGCAAGAGACAGAGATAATGAAGAATCAAAGATGATAAACAGTTGTATGCTTAGCATTTCTGCTATCGTCATTTTACCAAAAATGAGCTTAAGAAGAACGAATTATCTACTGTTTCACCTTCTCATATTCTTCTTGTTTAGTTCAATGAGTGCCTCGTAGCTTCTACAAAATTCGTCACCAAATCCCTTCAATCTTGTCATGAACCTTATCTTTTGATAGTAGAGATGGAGTTATAGAATATATTGAAACTCAGGATGATAAGGCTGCTCTGCTATATCTAGCAAAAAAAGCTTTTTTAGTAGACTACACCGACAGCCTTTTTCATTTCCTTCGACAGCTCACGATAGCCATCTTTATCTATAATGACGGCATTGATGCCATCACCAGTACCTGAATTTCTTCTGATGGCTGCTGCAATTGCTTGGATTGCTATTTTGTAAGCATCATTTACAGTTAGATTATCTTTGAATTCCGTTTCAAGGTAACCATATGCCACCGGTGACCCACTACCTGTAGATATGAACTTCCCACTTGTCATTGAACCAAAGAGATCAATATTGTATATTTGTCCTTCCTCCTTCGTCTTATCAACTCCGGCAAGGATAATCTGGACATAGTATGGAAAGTATCGCTGATTGAATAATACATTGGAGCACAATCTAGCAGCAGACTTGATTGGTATAGGATCTTTATTTGTAAGACGGTAGATGTTTGCATTATACCGCATGATATCAACTAGATTTTGGGCATCTGCTACTCCACCCGCCATAGTCATACCAATGTGTCTATCAACTTTCTGAATTTTCATAACATGTTTATCAGCAATAAAGAAGCCAGCACTTGCCCTTGTATCAGCAGCCAGGACGACTCCATCTTTACAAGTTAAAGCACAAGTAGTTGTTCCCTTCTTAATATGCTCCGCTATGTACTCTTCGTACCGATTGTCCTTGCCTTGCTGATACATAATATATGATTATCAGAATGATAATCGGCCAGATTTAAGCATTATCGTCTTTCATCATCTATGGGACCCGCTACATCGTGCCTATCTTCGTTCTTTTTACTATAATCCATTTTTCTGGCTTCTTCTACAATTCGATAATAGTAATTAGGTGCTTTTGAATCTATTTTAGTGTCTTTCTCTTTTTTCTCTAATTCTGAACCCAATCGTTCAACTGTTTCTTTGTCGGATGCAATTGCACCAATTGTATACTGGTAATATCCTGTTATGACCTCACTATACAAAATAACGCCTTTTTTCCTTGATTAACTAATTTTACTGCATCTTTGAACGCTGAACCAAATTCATAATTTTCTCGAGTATCACGCAAATTATTTTCATATACATGCGCAGCAAATATGTCGCCGAATTCACTATGGCTTAAACTCACTAGAGCAATATCGGTTCCTTGGTGATTGAAGGCGGTAGAAAGGGCACCTGCTTTAACTGCGTCTCTTGCTAAAAGTCGTAAACAGATTTCTTTGGTTAGTCATATTGGTTGAGGGTTAAAATCTCCTAGGTATGTTCGATTCAATTTTGAGTTTGCTTCTACTTTGATGCCTATATTACATAATTTGAAATCAGGCCCACTTGCAGTGTTAAATGTCAATGACGGGTACAATCTATGCAAAATATAGCCAATTTGGAATTAATCGTTACTGGAGACTATCGCTTTCAGAATTTGGACAGCGTAATCGGCTTGCTTCTCTGGATATCCGACCGCGTTAGATACAAGAGAGCTCAATTGTTGTTTTAGATCGTTTATTCGCTCCTTTCCACCAACCATCAATTCACAATATTTAATCATGTCGATCATTTTGATAATGTGAACAACATAGGGAATCGGAAGCTCAGTTTGTTCAGTTTGAAATCGTGATGTTTCTATTGCCAAACACATGCTTGAAAGGTTGATTAGTGGAAAGTCATATTTTTCCAGACTTTGCCAATAATCTATTATCTCATCTGTTAAATGAATGCAGCCAATTTGTTTGAGGGGAATCAAAAAATCATGTATAATCAATGTTTCATTATCGAATTTTTTT
>DAOM01000342.1:0-683 GCA_002501855.1 Candidatus Nitrosopolaris nunavutensis | reverse complement strand
CTTTAGTTGACCAAGAATATTAAAGCCACCCATAAAAGTATTGATCTTCATATGATGCCGTGGGAGAGATTGTAGATATTTATCTCAAAGAACAAGAATCTTATAATTGAATTAGACGAGCAATACGTGTTGATGTTCAAAATTGTAGCTTCCCGATATCTATCTTTGCAAGTAATTGTTGGAACTTATATTCCATCTCTTGACGTATGGCCTTTAATTCTTCCTCATGTTTGTCTTTCATCATCTGAATTTCATTTGCTCTAACTTGTAATTGAAATTCAACTGTTTTGATCTTCGAAATGTGAGATTCTAACTTATTTACCTGCTTTCTTAATTTCTCCTCATTTTTTATTGTTAAGAACTCCACCTTTCAAATAATCATCCAGCAGTTCAATTTCTGTAGCTCGATAATAGGAGTCTGATATTCCTATTGAGTGATTCATTAATATCTCAATATTGACTGGCTTCATACTCGAAATTTCGCATCGTGTTTTGAATCACTTACGATCGCATCGTGTTACGGTAGTAGAATTATTGGAGAAAAGCGACAACCTTGTCAAGGTGCGAGGACTTCATGCAATAAATGGTACTCCTATACTAGACACTAGTTCGAGTAGCTCGCCAGAAGTACCTGGCCATAAATTATGGGAGGAATGGAAATCAGAGAAACGACTCAATTATTG
>DAOM01000011.1:6187-18096 GCA_002501855.1 Candidatus Nitrosopolaris nunavutensis | reverse complement strand
ATGCTTTTTCAAAAAAATTTGGGGACAAGAAAATTCCGTTGGTAGGAGACGATCTGCTAAGCCAGCTGGGAGGAACTGCACTGCATAAGGGGATCATAGACTTTCTAGTAGAACGAGGTGCATTAGTGAGAAAGAGTTACCAGCTTGATGTGGGTGGCAATAAGGACACTCAAAACACGATGGTTGAGAGAACAAAAATGGCCAAGCGGAAGATCAAAACTAAGAGTATAGCCATTGAGGCGCCGTACAATTTTGAATCTGTGGCAGGCACTACAGAATATACTGATTTTCTCCGAGATTCGAGAAACAGCTACTATTGGGTGTCCAGCGAGGGCTTTCTTGGCAGTAATATCGTTATCGATATGATGTTGCAGACAAGTGATGGAGCAAATGCCGGAAATGTTGTATTGGACGTGGTAAGAGCCGTATACGCGCACCACAATCGCAAGGTGAAAAACGGCAGTGAGTTAATTTGTGGATACGGATTCAAAGACCCACCCGTAAAGTACAAAATTCGAGACGCTTACAGAAATTTCATTGAGGCCTTTACATAATTTGCAACCAGCCCCAGTGTTGCTATATTTTGTTAAGGAAAGTTAGACAAACACCAGCTTGCTCTTCACAATATTCCTAGTCTATATGAGGTCGAAATTGTATATGCCAATTTTTACAACCTCATCTCACATTTTAAATCTAAGAAAACGTACCTCATAGCAGGCAAGATCTTGATTATACAACAGCAAACGGTCTCTATTTCCTGCGAATACAAGTCGAAAATGTATTAATTACCTTTCAAGAAACATTGGTACATGGCAAAGATCTTCGCAGACGTGACCGAGACAGAAATAACTAGGACTATATCAATGATGTTTAATGAAACGATCAATGAATATGCAAATTGTGATGTAATAATCATCGGGGCTGGACCTGCCGGTTTGACGGCGAGCAGAGAGCTCGGTAGGATGGGTGCTCGAACGCTAGTCATTGAGCAAAATAACTACTTAGGTGGTGGATACTGGGTCGGTGGGTATATGATGAACCCAGTAACGGTTAGGGCTCCTGCTCAAAAGGTATGGGATGAACTAGGAGTTCCATATCGCAGAATCAGCGACGGACTATATGCTACCTGGGGGCCGCATGCGTGTTCAAAGCTGGTAGCTGCTGCGTGTGATGCTGGGGTGCGATTCCTGCAGCTAACAAAGTTCGACGACCTTGTAATGAAGAACAAGCGAGTGTGCGGTGTGGTTGTTAACTGGATGCCGGTCTCCGCTCTACCCAGGAATATTACTTGTGTTGATCCGATAGGCCTAGAATGCAAGATTGTTATCGATGCATCGGGTCATGACTCGGTCGCTGTCAAGCGCTTGATGGACCGTGGATATGTAAAGTGGAAGGGAATGGATCCGATGTGGGTTGAAGGAAGCGAGGACGCAGTGGTCAATTACACAGACGAAGTTTTTCCTGGCTTAATCGCTAGCGGAATGTCGGTCACAGAGACACATGGCCTACCACGCATGGGTCCGACATTCGGGTCGATGCTATTGTCAGGTAAAAGAGCAGCAGAAGTTGCCATGGGCAAGCTAAAAGAAATGCCAGATTCACCTAAGCTAAAGGTAAAGTAGGATAGCACGGTAGACGAGGCCATCTGCAACTGCAGCTGCAAGTCTCTTGATGTTTCGATATATCCATATCTATCGCGAACCTTCGACGACCAAACTGGACCTTTCCGAGATATCGCAGGAGCTAGCCAACTTTTTCCCGACTTGTGAGATTGATCTGAGACCTCCCTTTCTGCAAAGATGCTGTGAAAACGGGCAGCCTTTGGATATGCTTGCAGAAACGTTGGCCTCAGTAAGGATATCGGAGATAAAATCCCCTTATTGCGATCAAGAGAAACGAAGAAAGAAGTCAACTATTGACGAGATAATGTATGAAAAGAGTCTCATTCTAAATGCCTCGCTAAGGCCCTCCCCCTTTGTACTTTACGACGGCTTTATGTTACAAAGACTCTATGGAGCTTCAATGCCTTCTGAAGAGAGTTCTACGGAGCATGCTCACGTCATATTTGATCCACGTCTAACGTGTACATTCAGCGAGGAAGATTGGCGATATCATGCTCGCGCCGTCATTTGTGGAACACCTTCGATAATCTCATCTACGGGAATAGTCGAAGCTCCCGCTAAGAACAAGGAATTCTATCTGCCGGAGATACCGTTTGAGGTGATGGAATCAAATAAAGAAAGATTGGCTGGACGTGAATCTACAAGTGAATTTGTTGGCTATAACGATTCAAGAATAAATTCAATCGCAATCGGGTATATTCTTCAAGCGCTATTTTTCTTTATTACTGACGGATATCCGTTTTGCCACTACAAGAATTGTAGACTGTATAATGCACATTGGCAGAGTGACTTGTTACGCACTCAGATAAAGATTAAAAAGTTATGTAAAAGACATCGCGATGTGCTGTTATACTATCAAGGTCTCTTGTCAAGTTAAGACGGTGACTCGATTATAAGACAGAAAAGGCCCTGCTCGTGGATAAAAATTGACCTTTAATGCTGCCTGACTGAAAAATTAGATTAGAAATTTTTGGGCATAGGTACAGGAAAGCCGCAATTCCGAACAAACTATTAAAGGGTATTCATATTTTTACTCTGTACTAATATATGTCCAAGACGGATGGTAAAGATGAATCCGTTAATTCAGGCAAAGTAAGCCTTTATGATGTAATAATTGTCGGCTCGGGCCCGGCAGGATATACAGCCGGCATTTACACTTCGCGTGCTAGACTAAAGACCCTTCTCGTAACTGGTACTTTGCCTGGCGGCCAGCTGATGACTACTAGCGAGGTAGAAAACTATCCAGGTTTCCCAAACGGAATATTTGGACCAGAGCTTATGATGAACATGCGACAACAGGCAGAAAGATTTGGAACCATTGCAGTCGACGACGAGGTTATTCAAGTTGACTTTAAGCAGAGGCCATTCAAGATTACCACCAGTAGTGAGGTATTTGAATCGAAAGCAGTCATAATATGTACTGGAGCGTCTCCTCGTAAGCTAGGAATTAAGGGAGAACAGACGTTTGCAGGCAGAGGAGTATCCTATTGTGCGACATGCGACGGTCCTTTCTTCAAAGGTGAGGACATAGTGGTAGTAGGGGGAGGAGACACGGCCTTAGAGGAAGCCACCTTCCTTTCAAAATTTGGAAAATCCATCAAAATAGTCCATCGGCGTGATTCGTTACGGGCTAGCAAAATTCTTCAAGACAAGGCATTTGAAAACCCAAAAATCGAATTTCTATGGAATAGCGTAGTATCCGATATCGTAGGTGATAAAAAAATTACTTCAATAGTTGTCAGAGACGTATACAACGGGAAGGAACAGAAAATTCAAGCGGGTGGATTGTTCGTAGCGATAGGCCACGATCCAAACACAGGTATATTTACAGGACAATTAGAATTGGATGATAAAGGCTATATTTCTCTGAAAAATAATTCGCTCACTAGTGTAGAAGGAGTTTTTGCAGCTGGCGATGTCCACGATTACAGATACCGACAGGCAATTACTGCTGGCGGGTTTGGTTGTATGGCCGCTTTGGATGTGGAAAAATGGTTGACGGAGAGAAAACACAGCGAAAATAAAGCCATCAGTAGTAGCTTTTACACAAGGGCGTAGGCAGGCTTTGAAAGATTCTTGGCATTCTTGAGGATATTGTAGTATTCCGTGTCGGTGAAAACGCCTTGTTGGTCGTATAAACTCTTGAATTTTGTACCATCGTCTGCAAATATGCCCACAAGATTGCCGCTCTCCAATTTTTCAGCAGCCTTCAGCATTGAAGCCATGACAGAGCCTGACGACGGACCCACTAGCAATCTCTCTTTTACGGCAAGCGCTTTTACTAACCGAAACGACTCTTCATTTGTTGCGGTAAACCATTCATCGACAATCTTTTGCCGTCGTAGGAACAAGTCTGGCATTGAAGATTCTTCAAAATTTCTTAATCCTTGCAGTAAGTGGTTCTTTTGAGCTTGGATTGCGATAATTTTAATATTTTTGTTCTTCTCCTTTAGGAATGTTGCGGTACCTGTTATGGTGCCACCTGTGCCACAACCAGTAAGGAAATGAGTCACGTCGCCGTTGGTTTGTTTCCATATTTCTGGCCCGGTGCTTTCATAATGGGCCAAAAAGTTCGCATCATTTTCGTATTGATTTGGCATATAATAAATATCGGGCCTTGGTTTCGAAATCGCTTTAGCAAGTGAAATACTTTGATCGGTGCCAGCGCCCACCCTTGGGCAAAGATCATCTGATGTTTCATGTAAAGTAGCTCCCAATCTCTTTAAAATTTTCTTTGTCTCAGCACTTACCTTGTCTGGTATAACAATTTCAACTTTATATCCTAATGCTTGGGAAATGCCCGTTAAAGCGATACCTGTATTGCCAGAGGTAGGCTCGATTATAACGCTTTTGTCTTTCCTTAACAGTCCTTTCCTCTCAGCCTCCTTTACCATCCAGTATGCAGCCCTGTCTTTGACTGAGCCAAAAGGGTTGTACCATTCTAGCTTCGCAAAAAGCTTTACGCTGCTTGTGGAAAACGAATTCAGCTCTACGAGCGGAGTGTTGCCTATTTGACTTACTATATCTGGCCGAGCAACAGTAGTCATGTTCATTTAGCCTTTTTGATTAGGAACTCAAGATCTTTGTTATCTTTGTTAACTGAGAGAAGCTCATGTCCATTTCTCTTTGCCCACATCGATATGTCTTCTTCAGATTCCGGGTCGTCAGCAACTATCTTTATCATGTCGCCTATGGCAAGTCTTTCCATTTCGATCTTTGTACGAAATACCGGCTCAGGACAGTAAAGGCCTCTAACGTCGATGGTTTTGGTCGGATATTTGGTGTTACTGGCACTCATATGGATAAACAAGTTTATTGTGTGGGCGATATATTAACTGTTTAGGAGTAACGTTTCTTAGGATCACAATAGCATTATCTTTTAGTCACCTGAAGAGGTCTTTCCCTCTAGATCGAAGTAGCTGCGATAAAGAAGAGTTTTCAACCATTTGATATACATACCCTCTTATTATTACGACAGGAATGCGTTCACTTTTACCCATTTGCAATTCTGCAGCAGAAGCAATCTCATCGACGACTGCAATTTCAGTCACTTTCAACTTCTTTCCGTACATATCCAGCGTTCCTATGTAGCTCTTTATTGGTTGGATTCCGGCAATACCTATGGCCACATTGATTTGTCCTTCCCTAAATGGCCTTCCGAAAGTGTCAGTTATAACTACGGCTACGTCAATACCTGTTTTTATTTTAAATGAATGCCTTAGCTCACGGGCAGATAAATCTGCATCCTCAGGCAGTAATGCTGCGTAATCATTACTTTTTTCCACGTTGCTTTGGTCCACCCCTGCGTTTGCACAGATTAGCCCGCGCTTTGTTTCTACAATTAGGATCCCTCGAACCAATCTCAAGATATCTACCGACTCATTCAAAATTAGTTCGATTAACCGTGGATCCTTATCGTTTTGTTTTGCAATTTGTAGCGACTTTTCTGAAGGATTGACGAGTTTTAAATCAATTAACCTTCCCTCAGCCTTGGAGATTACTTTCTGTGCAACAACCACTATGTCACCCTTTGAGAGAAATTCATTGGCATTATTCATCGATTCTAGAATTATTATGTCCAGCTTGTCGCCAGCCTTTATATCAGGGACTACAGGAATAGATATGATTTCGATCCTCGATTTCAATATATGGCGTAATAATAGAATATAAGATATAATTACTCTTGATGGATGTTAGCCAGTACGGCTTTGCCAAACTTTTTCTCAAGTAGATTCAGTAATAGTGATAAATCGCGTATCTCTATGACCGCATCGGCTTTTTCCTTAACCTTATCTACTGGACAGAATCCTACAGTGAATCCTGCAATAGCTAACAATTTCAGATCATTGGCCCCGTCAATTACTGCTACTGTGTCTTCGCGTCTTATTCCCCATTCATTTACAATCCGGGTGACTGCTGCCGCTTTGTCTGAGGTAACCGTTATGTTCACATCAAAAAGTTTCCCATTTCTGAATATTAATTCATTGGAAAATATTTTATCAAGTCCAAGTTCGCCTTTCAATCTATCTGTTATGAGAGTGAAGCCGCCAGAAACGGCGATCATTTTCCAGCCTGCTCTTTTCAAGGCAGAACAAAGTTCCACAGCACCGGGCATAATCTGAAGATTCTCGCCGATTCTTTGGGCATTCTCCAAACTTATGTCGCGAAGAGCTGCGATTCGTCGGCTAAGCCCTTCTTCCCAATTTATCTCTCCCCTAATACCTTGTTTGGTTATATCCCAGATTTCCTTCTCTTTTTCTGGTCCTATCAACTGTGCAAGCACGGGAAGGTACTCGGCGTTGAGGAGGACGCCTTCTACGTCAAAGATAATTAGCATAATAAAGCGCGCTCTTATCAAGTCGAAGTTCCCCAAACAGTATATTAAGTTTGTCGAGATTTCTGTAAATCAAACTCTTTATGAGAATTAATATTTAATTTAACTCTAGAAAAGATAACACGTAATTGTCGTACTTTGGTGAATAAGAGCTTGTTCTGAATCTCAGTATTTTTACACACTATCTTGACAACCGCTGCAGGAGAGAGACTAGCCCAAGATCTCACTTTATACAACAGAGATCTGCTTCTATAGACTTTCTTGTCTTTGTATTTTGATGGATTTAAAGATGCTCGTCCTAAATTCATTCCGTCCGAATCCTGGTGGACGCCAAAGGAAAGGCTAATTTTGTGAAAACAAAGTCAGATACACATTGCGAGAAATGTTGATTCGACGAGTTTCAAGTACCAAAATCGTTAGGAAAAGGATCTTATAGCTGTTTCGTGTTGTTCTTTAATAAATGAGTGACAGCACAGGTGTCAAGTACCTGGTTCCTGTTAAGCAGGTCGACAAATCGATAAAATTGACCGACGAAGCAAGGGCGGAGCTACGGAGCATTGGAATGATGGATGAGAAAGGCAAATTAAAGTTGAAAGGCGTGAGTGCCAAGATGCTCAAACGGATGAAACTAGAGTCGGTAGATTGTCCTGTCTTGAAAGCCGAAGTAGGATTTGTCCAATGTTATGTTTGCAAGAATTTTCATAGCAGGATAACAGGCCAGGTTTATTGTAAAGGAGAGCCATTTTGAATTTGGGCTCCAGCAAAACTTCATAAATCTAATCAGACTGCTTTTCTGCGTTGGCTTCAGCAACGCACATTGGCATCAGCGTAAAAAAAAATGAGAATCTTAGTGAGTGGTATACTCAGGTAATCTGGAAGGCGGGGCTGGCAGACTATGCTCCTGTTAAAGGCTTCATAGTATTAAAGCCGTATGGATATGCTATATGGGAGTTAATTAAGGACATCTTAGATCGTAAATTAAAAGAGACCGGGCATCAAAACGGTTTTTTACCTGTATTGATACCCGAAGCTCTCCTAGCTAAAGAAAAAGATCACTTTACCGGATTTACACCGGAGGTATTTTGGGTTACAAGAGCCGGTAATAATGATCTATCTGAAAAACTCGCCTTACGACCAACGTCTGAGACAATCGCGTACACCTCCTTCTCTAGATGGATTGCTAGCTACAGAGATCTCCCAATCAAAATGAACTTTTGGAATACTGCATTACGTGCAGAAATAAAAGCGACAAAACCCTTTATTAGAAATTCGGAATTTCTCTGGCAGGAAGGACATACCGTACACACTGAAGAAGAAGAAGCGAAGGAGGAAGTGATGCTGATTTTAGAGATCTATCGGCGATTGATCGAAGACCATTTGGCTATTGCTACGATAGCAGGACTAAAAAGCGAGAAGGAAAAATTTGTTGGTGCAGAGTATACTACTACTCTGGAGGGAATGATGCCTGATGGCAAGGCATTACAAATGGCTACCTCTCACCATCTGGGACAGAACTTTTCTAAGCCCTTCGAAATCAAATACCTCGGCCAAGATAACGACCAGCACTATGCTTGGCAAACTTCTTGGGGTATTTCATGGCGTCTCATAGGAGCATTGGTTATGATGCACGGAGACGACAAAGGACTTTTGCTACCCCCTTACATAGCTCCTATACAGATCGTAGTTGTGCCGATATTTAGAGACAAAGACTCTAAAGTTGTCAAGTCAAAAGCACAGGAAGTTGCAGACGTGTTGAGAAAATCCGGACTAAGGGTCTTAGTAGATGAGCGAGACGAATATACTTCGGGATGGAAGTTCAATGAATGGGAGGTCAAAGGAGTTCCACTTAGAATTAATCTAGGACCACGGGATATCGAGAATGCACAAGTGGAACTCGTTAGGAGAGATACCATGCAGAAATCGACGGTCAACTGTTCAACATTGGTAGATTCAGTATTTTCGATTTTGAATGAAATCCAAACCAATCTTCTACTTCGAACTAAGGAAATCCTGAGACAATATATGTCGAAAGCTATCTCTTATGATTCTTTCAAATCAATTCTTGATGGCAAAGGTGGGTTTATTTATACAGGATGGTGCGGAGACCAAAGTTGTGAGACAAAAGTAAAGGAAGAAACGGGAGCCGACTTGCGGGTCCTTCCTTTTGATGAGCAACAGGAAGATGGTTTGCTATCCAATTGTGTCTATTGCACACGACCTGCAAGCAAAATTGCGGTTTTCGCACGCGCTTACTAGCTCAAGATATTTGGAGCCCTGATTCCCTATCTTTTGATTGATCTGTAATAATTCGCTAAAATTGTGGCTTGCTGTTTTAGTCTTGTGGGTTTGGATGACTAGTTGGCTATTGATAACTCCCCGGTGTTTTTTTGAATCAGTTGTATCATTAAACGAGGGTTCAAGTAGGCGTATCTCGTAACCTTGGGAGTGATTTATGGCGGGAGTGCAACATTACGTAATCTGTACTATTGATCACTTTTTTTAAAAGATTATTAATCCCACAATATAGCATGGGCGGAAAACCTGACAATTATGATACTTTCTTTTCGCGATCGATACTTGTTAAATTTACCATCAATCATGGAGTACTCTTGGAATTAATTGATTCCAACAACTTTATAACCTATTTCGTCGATTGATGGAGTATGCAATCACGGTTCCTGTTTTATAGCATGTACCTGGCGGCTAAACTTTGGATATATAGGATTATAAAAGAAAAGAAGAGAAAAACAGAGGAGATTTCAGTCTGATGCACTTTTTTGATATGGCGGCGTCTGTAGATGGACCAATAGTTCTTTAGTACAACTAAAAACAAGATATTTTTTTCTTTACAAATAACGAAGCGAAAAGACTCACAATCATGGATATACTTGACCTGCTAAAAGAAGCATGCAATCAAGTATACTATCAAACAAGGGGTTTAGTCGGAACCAAACAGGGCAATGAGAAATTGGGAATAGGTGCAGGGGGAGATATCAGCAGAAGAATCGATGTTGTTGCCGAAGCAGCAGTGATGGAAATAGTCAAGAAACACAACTTTAACCCTACAATCGTCGCAGAGGAATCAGGTACAATTGACGGCGAGGATGATGGTTTCTTGGTTATGGATGCTATTGATGGAACAACCAATACAAGTCGTGCAATCCCTTTCTATTGTTGTTCTCTAGCCTATGCAACAGACGTCAAACTCACCTCGGTAATTGACGCCGCTATAATCGACTTGTCACGAGGTGATCTCTATCATGCCTCGGATCAGGGAGGTACGTTTATGAACAACACTCAAATCCAGGTAAGCAAGTCATCAAGATTTGCTGACAGCGACAATCTGGATGATATTCTGGTAGGTCTGAATTTATCGGGTGCCTCTCCTGGGGTCATGATGAGCCTGCTCAAAGTTATTTCAAACGTAAATCACACCAGACAATTTGGAGCAAATGCCTTGGAATTGTGCTATCTTGCTCGAGGGTTTATAGATGCTTATATTGATATTCGCGGAAAAATTCGTGCAACGGATCTCGCAGCGGCTTACCTCATTGTAAAGGAAGCAGGAGGAAAGTTGTATTCAACCGATGGCGTGAAGCTTGATTCTGAGATAGATAACAAAGCAAGAATATCATTCCTAGCGGTAAGTAGCGACGACATATTTGCGCGTCTAGCTGATTATATGCAAATTAGCAGCTGAATCGAACTTCCAGCCGCTATGAAAAAAGCGAAAACAGCGCCCGGGCCGGGATTCGAACCCGGGTCGAAGGAGTGACAGTCCCCCATACTGGACCGGATTTTATGACTACTGATGGTCAGCAATCTCTATACTACCCGGGCGCACAAAGGAGGCTTTTAAGCAAGCACTTAAATTGTTTTGCCTCGCCAGTTGCATCCATGTCCTTAGCGAGTGTATAAAAATAAATTATAGGATGCCTGAGCCGAGGATTAAACTGGGCCCGTAGCTCAGCCAGGTAGAGTACCGGACTTTTAACCTAGGGAAGAAATCCGGCTGTCTCGGGTTCGAATCCCGACGGGCCCGTTCCGATATAGGTGCTTTTAAGTAGGTCCTGCTAATATAAAGGAGAAAAACGAAGTGACAAATAGAAGAAGTATTAACAGTTGGGGCAGCAGACCCATGGAGATTATATATTTATGCAATTAAATCACGGTTACAAAGGATAAATATCAGAGAAGATTGTGCAGTTTCTCTTGGATTGGATGGACATACAATAAAGGACAAAGGCCGACTCTTTGTTGAGATGGCAAGAAAGGACCACAATTGGGCATTTAACAAGATATTGGTGTTTGTAGAGTATCAGAATATCAGAATAATCGAGTAGTCAAGAAGGAGATAGCGCTGCAACGGTCATAATAATAAAACACAAGAATTGGTCCAGTTCCGCCTTTTACTTTGCGTTTAGAGATGTCCAATTGCTGATATCATACGGTCACGGTACGATGTCCGTTACTTGCGGTAGCGGCGCCCTTTCCTACTGAGGCTGAATTGCTTCTAGTGAAAGGACCTTCAAAGCCACTATTAGTATTACAAGACTTAAAGTCATTCGGGCCTGTTGCTGGTTCATACTCTCTATTTCTGTGTAATGAAATCAATGTATAATGGCGTGTTGTGACATTAAGCAATAGCCAAGTCCAGTAGTTTGCTAACCTATGAAAAGCATTGGAGTTTTTCAACCCATGACTTTTTCCGCTGTCTAACTCTTGGGTCATTGCTGTTCACGCTCATTAACTCATTTCAAGCATAATAGTAAGCATTGATCCTTTCTCTCCGCATTCGCTGCGCTGGACTTTCGTAGTCATATGAGGCTTCTTCTATCTAGTAGAGTCAGTTCCATGTTCGTCTGTGCCATACAATCCCACATGGGGAAAGGTTCTTACTGGCAATCTAGCGTGTTAACTTCGTAAAAGGATTTCGATCCACAGTTACGATGGCTGCTTTTACGTATTCTGCTATTTGTCTTGCGACTGAATTCCAATCATCACGGTCCATATCGTTGTAGTATCCCGCTAGTTATTTACAACCAATAATTTATTAGATCTATTAAAAATATTATAAAGTATCTTGGTTTAGGCATTTTCACAATGGATCCGATGCTGTAAATATTCCAATATTTATATTTACTGAAATGGTCTGAAAGTCAGAAATCTAGCATGACCAACGGTGGTAATTATTTATAGTCTGAGCACGGTTAGAATATTTCTTTCATTGAGTCACGCATCTAATACATATCCAAGCCGCAATCTGTCTGCCCTCCAATAAAAAATTCCATAAAGACCATACACGCCTTGGCTTGCCAGAAAACAGTAGATAGAAAAATTGTGTTACCTAACTTCTATGAGCAGACATGCATAGATATTGTCATTCTAGTTCGTATTCGTTTTAAACTAAAATTTTATAATACTGATACTCATGAATAATTCGATATTTGCAG
>DAOM01000011.1:5497-5862 GCA_002501855.1 Candidatus Nitrosopolaris nunavutensis | reverse complement strand
GCAGACATTGGAATCTAAAAAACTCATATAAAGAGACTCCATAATGAAACAAGAAACCCGATAAATGCAGAATCGCCAATTTCCAAGAATACCAATCGATTTGTTGTTGATAAGATGGATATTACACTACACCATGGTCAGACATCATGATGAACTGATGCGTGAGTATGTTGAATTTAACGATTTGATAAGACGACTACCGCAAGAATCTGCTTCGGTAAATAATAATATGTTTATATGGTCATTAATATTCGCTTTATCAAATTCCTGAGCCTTTCAAAATAATAAGCACCTTCTTAGGCAACTGTATGAACAACAACAATAATGAACAATTTGGTACCGGCCGATTCTACTTACAAGGTTGC
>DAOM01000011.1:0-5210 GCA_002501855.1 Candidatus Nitrosopolaris nunavutensis | reverse complement strand
CAGATTACGGCAACAACGGTCTCTAGTAACGACGGTGAGAAAATATTCGCCCTCACCTATATGCAGATGTGTCAACTTCACTTCTCTGAATATAAGTCACAATGCCTGGCGGGGCTTCTACCGACGGACATCAATTGACTTTACCTTTGCGTTTATGTTCTTCAATAAGCAATTTAACAACCGCTTCTAGGGTCCTCTCTTTCCCGTCTTTTACTGTATACTCGGCGCCTATCTTCAGAAGTGCTCTTTTAGAGCTGTCTGTAATCTTCATAGTTGAAGTCAACGTGGTATCTTCAGTATATCTTTAATACCAGAATTCATATAAGTTTACTGGTATATCAGAGATAGGTGGTATATATGGCATATACTCGACCAAGATCCCATTGTCCAATGTGCAAGAATCTTTCAAGGTCGAATTTTGAAAGGTGGAATCGTCTAAGATTGTCAAGCTGTACGGGCTTCATGTTTTCCTTTAGCAAAATCAAATCATTCACTTCAAAAATCGACATAGTCTGGTCTTAAACTTGGGTTTACCTAGTAAACTATTGAGTAGCCTACACACAAAGCAATACACTTCCTCTGAGGGCTAATTTCTATAATCCAAAAGTATCAATCAGGGAATCTTATGCTACTTTGGATTTGTGTCTGTGTTCTTCGATATCATGCCCCAGTTGGGATTTTTTCCCTAACATGCCCAGCGTACCCGTATCCAATGGATGCATTTTACGACCCTAAAAACTCCTCATTTAACGCAGCCTGTCCTGACTATGACGAAGCATAAATCCCCCTGATGCTGAATTAGACCCAGCTGCACAGCGCGACATTATTAAAACTCTGAACTATACTTAGCAATAATGAATAACCTTTTATTTCATACACGTACATATATCGGGCTGTTTGAGGCTGGCGGCTTTAATCGCATTTATTACTATAATATGGCTAATGGTATTTGCAGTCGCAGCATTTCTCGTAACTCTTGTACCCTCAGTACAACTCTTGTTTAAAGGAGGAGAAAGATCTGATAAGTTAATTATGTCATCAATACAAGCACTAATAGCTGTAGGAGTAGTGCTATTATTCATAATGGGACTAAGCAAGCTTAAAGAATTCTACGCAGCAAGAAAATTGCACCTATAGAGCCGCATGATACGGGGTAGGCCCGGTTTATGAAAGATATGTCATGATATATGGTAACTCCGCGAGATCCGGTATCTTTCCATCGGCAATAGTTTCGAGTTCTTAATGTCATCTCAGCTAACAGGAATTAACAAAAAAGACACAAGCACTGCGCTAGCATCTAAGTTAGCTCTACATTTAATATTGTCCATTTTGTGTTTGTCAATATCCATTGAAGCCCACCCAAATGGGGATGATTGACGTCAGCAATAAGCCAGATACGTTGCGCATAGCTATTGCGGAAGCTACCGTAACTATGAGTAAACAAACCATTCGCTTGATTAAAGAGGGAAAATCGCCGAAGGGTAACATCGTCGATGCGGCCTCTGTGTCGGCGACGATGGCGGCTAAGCGGACTTCAGATTTGATACCATATTGTCATCCAATTCCGATAGATGACGTAAAAGTAAGCGTAACAATTGGAACAGAATCAGTCAAAGTTATAACTCAAGTAAAAAGCATATGGAAAACTGGCGTCGAAATGGAAGCCCTGACCTCTGCTGCAGTAGCGGCATTGACAATATATGACATGCTAAAGTCTGTAGACGATTCGATTTCTATAGAATCGATAAGAGTCATAAAAAAAGAAGGAGGGCTCAAAATGTACCAAATCCCGGACAGAAAGCTAAGAGCCGGAGTGCTCGTGACAAGTGATTCTAGACGGAAGAGACAAGACCAATCTGGAAGACTTCTTGTGGACAGGCTAAAAAAAGAAGGCTTCGATGTAACATATTATAAAGTGGTCCCTGACAATATTGGGACGATTAAAACAGAGCTGACAATGTTGTGCGATGAATTGAAGGTAGATCTGGTTTTAACTAGCGGCGGCACAGGCATTGGTTCACGTGACGTCACTCCAGATGCAACTTCGAACATACTAGAGAAAAACCTTCTCGGCGTGGCCGAAATACTCCGGGCTCATGGTCAACGGAGGACGCCTTCATCAATGCTATCAAGAGGTGTAGCGGGTGTTCGAGCAAAGACAATAATAGTAAATCTACCCGGGAATGCAAAGGGGGTTTCAGAATCCTTGGATTCATTATTTCCAGGTATAAATCATACCTTTGAAGTTTTAGAGAATCACAAACATTCCTGATCTGCAGGTCGAACCTTGAAAAAACCTGCTAGAACCTGGGGATCTAGGAACGGGTATGCTTGTCATTCCCCGTATTTTCTAGAATCTAGCCCTTTTACCCATATCTCTTTCCCTCCAACAATCCTTTCCTTCTTCCAGATCGGAACTTCCCGTTTTATTTTTTCAATCGCGTAACGACACGCACTAAATGCCTCAGATCTATGAGGCGCCGAAACTGCTACTGCTATACTCACGTCCCCTACTGAAAGGTTTCCTATCCTATGAATCATCCTGACTCTTTTGATGTTCCATTTGTGCGAGAGATTGTTCTCGATCCTTTTCATTCTGTCTTCTGCCATTTCTAAATATGATTCATAGGTCATCCCTATGATCTTGCCCATCTCACTGTGCTCTCGGACAGTTCCGAAGAATATAGCAGTAGCTCCAGCATTCTTATCTTTCACTGAATTTAGGATTTTATGTGGATGTATCTTTGCAGACGTGATCCTTCTCGCTCGATTCTGTTTATCTTTAGGTTCCCCACACAAGACTACTATTACCCTCCAGCTACCGGTGGGAAGACTGCAATTTGATCCCCTTCCTTCAAAGACAAATACTTGCCACCTATATTGCAATTTACAGCTAACTGAATATTTTCCTTGAGCCGCAGAATCCTGGGATGATTCTCCTCGATTTTTGAAATTAAGTCGTTTACGCTTGAATCCTTTACCAATATTACTTCCTCCTCGCGTATGCCAGTAGCTTCTCGTACTTGGGCAAAATAGAGCACGTTAACCTTAATAGTTGAAATGGTTTTATTTTCGATTCGTGGGGGTCTTTTCATCGCGATCAAAATCCACTTGTGTATTCTTCACATGGAATAGTTCGACCTGATTACATATGAAAGAATTGTTGGGATCTGCTGGCATAATGTAATATTCCAATCTAGCTAGTCCACGTATATGTGTCACGTTAGTGTCTATTTTTGGTAAGATGTGTATAAAATTATTTGCTTTCACTTCCAAATCTTTTTGTCTAGAGCGTGCATGCTAAAAGGTCCGATTCCAAAACTGATCCGATAATTTTTAAATGTTAAGGGCTAAGCAGCTTGATTAAGCGCCACCAATACTAAGCGTTAAAAAAATGTTAAGTTACTTAAATAAGGCATTTAACGCTAGGTTACTATTGTCGTTATAGGATGCCATTGTGATAGTGATAACGAAGTCGTATCAAGTTACATACGCTAAAAGGAAGTCTCTCCCACTCCCAGGATAAACGAAATGGCCACTTTACGGGGATTTGGAACTGCAACTAACACTCCCACTACCCTCATTACTTATAGCGTCTGCACTTTGAAGGCTCGCCGAACTACCCGTGCAAGAAGACTTTCGTTTAATGATAGCCGCTAATCGACTCGAAGACGTAGTTGAAAATGACAATGTCACCTGCCAGAACCAGAGAAACTGAGGAACCACTTCTAACAAAAAAGCCATGAATTCGGCTTTCTGCTTCATTACGTTCTAGGTAAGCTTTACATTTGAACCAGTTGTCTAAATGTTTTAGAAATGAAGGTAACAATTTGGTAAGTCAGTGTTAAATTTATTTCCTATCTGTTTAGTCTTTTTTCAGATGATTTTATATCTTTGAATAGGTATAGATTACATATGCTAAACGGTGTAGCAAACACTGATCATAGGACCACCACCGTCCAACAGCCTGTAGTCATCGTACTTGTAGCAATAGCGCTAGTAGCAGTAGTAGGAGGATTCATTATTATATCAAATTATGTTATGCCAAATATACATCAAGTCTGTCAGAACAAGTTAGGTGCTCTACATTGCTATAAAGTCCAGTATAATAAAGTCTTTTAGTTCAGATAACAACATTAGGTTGGCTGTAACATGAAAATTTTATGTCCACGATATTGCTGCATCTAGTCGGTCCCGCAGCAAAACTAAGTAAATCTTTGGTCAGATTAAACGAAACATAACTTTTTTTCAAATAATATAATCAAAAGACAAAATTAAACGTCTCAGTAACAATATTCAGTATAAATTTACAATATCCTTTTATCTATCATTCGTGTTTGATAGCATATGATAAACTCGGTTTGGCATAATGATGATAATGTTAGGCATTACCATTTCTGTCGCAGCGTTGTTCTTAAATCTAAACGCAACGCCAAATGTCGCATAAGCGCATAGCTGCAGCTGTAGTTCATCCGCAGCGCGACATTATCGGTCAAAATGCAAACGGCTTTAACGTCTTGCATATTTCCAGATGTGTGCTGAATGCAAACAACCTATCGTAGGCCTTAGAGAAAAAGTCCTACTAACCAATAGACGGCGATGTTGAGGACCTTTTCAGATATGTTAATGTCAATTATCAGCGTGCAGAATGATTAAGGAGGACGTGGTGGCGTGATCGTGCAGAGCATCGGAAAAAAAATGAAAACGAAATTGATTGGAAGACAAATTTATTATTATGAGGAATTAGGCTCTACCCAGGAGCTTGCAATCTATCTGGCTGAAAACAATTTAGAAGCAGTAAATGGCACAGCAATATTGGCTGAACGTCAAGACAGGGGAAGAGGCAGAATAAACAGTAAATGGATTTCTCCGAGTGGAGGAATATGGTTATCGATTATCTTAAAGCCCAATATGCCTGCTAATAAGAGTCCGCTTCTGAAATTCATAGCTGCTTTGGCAGTATGTGACACGATAGCTCAAAATACAGGACTGGAGTCCAAAGTAAAATGGCCCAATGACATTCTAATCAATCATAAGAAAGTTTGTGGAATACTTCTTGATATTGCTACCAAGGGCAGTAGTATTGAATATGCAGTGATAGGAATCGGAATCAACGCAAATGTGAATATTCGAAAAATTCTTCCGTACATACCTGACCACAAAGGGAATGATGTGAGTGTTACCTCTCTCAAAAATGAACTATCGGGTAA
>DAOM01000209.1 GCA_002501855.1 Candidatus Nitrosopolaris nunavutensis | reverse complement strand
ACCGATATCAAAGTCTTTTCCATACATGGTCTTGATATATCTATTACTGCTAGCGTCATTTATTCTTGCTCCCGTAGATATTTTCTTAAAAGTCCTTCAAACGTCTAGTTCCACTTGTTTTAATTAATTCCCTATCTCGCTTACACATACAAGCTGAGCAAAGTTGTCCAACCGACTGAACAAAGAAATTAACGATGTCAGGTTTATTCGCTTCTCGTTGTTTCTTTTTTTCCTTATTGATTCTTGCATTCTCTAACTTGGCTGCCTTTTCTTCGGTCATTTGCTTAGGCAAAATTTTGCCTGAGTTACTATTCTTTCCTCCCTTATCAGAAGGTTTACCTGGCTCTTCGCCCCCCACTGAATCTGTCTTAACCTTGCCTCCTCATCCTCTATCTTCTCAAGTTCAAGAGCAAGATCGGCCATTTGGAATACTTCTAAGTATCTGCGTTTTTCCTAGCGGAGAATAACCAACAAAGCCGTTAGAAACTATATGATATGGTCATAGATAATATCGGTAGATCTGGCCTGACTCCATTTAGGATTACGGCTGCGTTAGGATAACTCAACGTTCCCGCCATCGTGGTTGATAAGGTCATACAAATAAGCCCGAACCAAAACAGGCTCTTGCGCAAAATAGTCTTACAAATTCGACCTAGTTCGTAAGACTTTAAAAATAAAAGACTGACAAAAAATCAACCTTTGTGTGCAGAAAATTTTGCCAGTGTTCATCAGAGAAGGCAGCACAACTAGAAAAGGCTAGAATTAATAGAGAAAAGTTAAGACAAATACAACTGGTTATACGACACCTGGTAGAAAGAAATCGGAATACTCCTCGTCTCATGAAGTGCTCATTAATCGCAACCAATTCATCGTCTTATGCAATCTCAAAAAATCATATACCTTAACAAGTCATATGATTTTTTCTTCTCTTATGCAATTTACACCTCCCATGGTATATGTATATTGTATCAGAAAATATTTTAATATTCTAGCTTTTTCAAGAGTTTTACAAATTTATATTCTTTTTCTCATGGTTTTTTCTAACCTCCTATCAATGGATTAATATGACGTACTCACTTTTGTTTAGGACATTTAATGCAAGAATTAGATTTCTTCCATGAAATATGCTTGACTGCATTATTTTCTAGTTTAGCTGTAAAGTTTGCGGCAGTTCTTGACAGTAATGGAAAGCTGATTGTAGGTGAATATAGAAGAGGCATTCAAAGCTCATCCCGAGCTAATTTCACACCTGACCGTAATTATTACCATGCAAGTTACCCTTTCTATCTGGATTACTTGGTTCCCGCTACAGTGAAAAGAAGATTTCGTTATTTGGGCTACGCAGAAGAAGAACTTCATTTTGAAATAACTGAAATAGGTGATAATGTAAGGTTGGCTGTCAGTCCATTAACAGAAAACAAGGATAAGTACCTTTGTATCTGTCTAGAATCATCATCTCGTTATGAAGACGTAATTTCAAAATTAAACAATGCCATCGTCTAATATACTAACCTGAATAGACCAACTACAAATCGTCAGACCGTTGGAGAAATGCCTAGTTTCCTCAGGTAACGCTTGCAATCTTAGGCTGTGCTGGTCTAATCTCTATGTTTCGTCTTGTTGTCCCCATACCCTCTCAGCTATTAAGGATTTTAAGATATCTTACACGTCTAATCTTCAAAGAAAGGTCTAAACTGAACATCATTACCCGGCGAGTTATTTGCAAATTGCTTTATCGAATCATTTTACATATTTTGTCTTGAAACTCTGAATGTTGATTAATTTCTTTTACAAATACAACACACGAATTCACGACTCACGATATGTCATCTCATGCCATGGAAATTCTTTGTATTGGTCGGTCAGGCCGATATAGGGTTTTTTTATCTTTTTATCAAACATATTATTTATTGCACATATCTCTACATTACAGTAGATTTGTTAAGGATAGTGCTTCTCGGTATTGAAATGTTTCTGAAGCTCTTTGATGGAATTCTAGATTAGCTTGCCTTGTCACCTTAACAGCCAGGAAAACTGGACTTCCAAATTCTTTAGCTCTTCATGATATGGGACTTTCTACTATTATAGGAAAACCGAATCAAGATGCTAGTGATCATACTCAACCCAGCTATGCGTTCAAGGATGGAAAGGCTAAGAGGATGGGACCTTAGAGTAGCAGCGTCTCCTGTAGTACAAATGCTCCATAATTTTTTTTGAGTTCTCCATCTTGCCAACCCTGGTCGTAGTCAGAGATTTTCGTTTTGTTCTTGGTTGGTTGAGTCGGGTTGTTCTTTCTTTTCGTCTTTCTTTTTCGTCTTTCTGTATTCTTTATATGCTTCATTCCCATATGTAGATGGCGACTCTGTATTTTCTTCTGATGCCTTGATATTGCTCATTAGTCAGTCTTAGTCCTGTATTGAATATATTAGTATCAGGATACCATGGTATCTCTTCATAGCGTCCTGTTTCTATTAACCAATTGATAATTTGATGCTTTAGCGCTTGAATTTTTGATGGGATATTTGGATTTATAGCCTGTCTCAATTTTGAAGATTTGTGTTTGTGTGTGCTCCTTTGCGAAGCCATTATTAATGTGATTTTATCATTATGAACGAATTAATTGAGAGTGGTGCATGATCTTAGGCCCAGAATTTAACGTATTATAGGCCTTGAACAAAGTTTCTCATTGTCATCATTCCAATATGCATTGTAGTAAGGACCGTGCGTCTAACATTTTTCATAGAATTCTCAATGGGGTTATAGGAATGAAATATTCGACATCTGAATTACCCTGTCACCTCATATACGACGTCAATATCTGGATAAGCTCGTATAGAATCCTTCGGAACAAACCTTAATAACTTGAATTCACTTTGAATCAGATCTTTAACATATGGAGATATGATAATTTGATCATTCTCCGCGACAGATTCAAGTCTGCTTGCGAGATTGAGAGGAGATCCAAAAATTGTTACCGTCCAACAGAACGCTAATTTGATGTTGTTTTTGATCACCTTTATCTCCGTCTTGCAATTAGAAGACCATCTGCTTTTCAGTATATATGTATGATGCCAAACATCTCGTTGAAGTATGATAGAGTATATTACACATTACAGGAATTAATGCATGAATACTGAATTTGAGAATTTATAGCATTTTAGTCAAAGATATATTTAAGACACTATCATCGGTGAAGTGAATTATGAGATAAAGCTTGCACGTTACATTATTCTTTTCATGTATTATGAATAGTTTGAATAATTTATTCCCTTAACCAGTGTTGACTTATTGCTGCTACTAATGTTTATGTTATTGCTATTATAGAAGAGACGAGGATTAAAACCAAACCCCTAACATTGTTGTCATCTTTATTATATTGGTCATCATGCTCTAACAAACCCCAAGTTGTTAAGGTATGCTGCTAGTTTTAACAATGCTCTCTCCTTCGCTAGGAATTGTAGGGTTGATCATAAAGTTATCCGTCAACCCTTCGCACGAAAATGGCAAAGGCCACCTATGACATTTATTACACTTGCTGGTTGTTAAATGAGGATACTTTGAGTTATTATAGTAATTAATCAGAAAACTAAATTCATTCACTGTCTGCTACACAATATGACATTGAAGAAGCCCTTTATGACTACGAAAGTCAGAAGTCAGAACTCACGCGAATCCTCGCAAGGAGAATATCAGCTCGGGACTATACATTTAAGGATTGCAAACCATTTGTTTTAATACATGGAGCAAACGTTTTGACAATATCACAAACAAATTATTTTGGAGTCTGAACATTCTACAACTCCTCCATTGGAATTTAGCTCGATGAATCTGTTTCTGATGTGTCGACGATCAGTCAATCAACAAAAAATTAAACGATCTTCTCTTTTGATACTATTTTCTTAATTCCTTTAACAATTTTAATTATGCTCTCTGGTATGTCTTTGGAAGCTCCGGTCCAACCTGTTGTGTGAATGTTATCACCCATTGTAATGGTTAGAGTATGTGCGACTAGATTCTCATCTTCTTTTTCCGGCGGGTAATCAGTTTTAGTATTAAAGAATTCCTTTGCTCTAACTACTTCTTTTAGTTCTTGTTCATCTGATTCAGAGGGCTGTTTCTGCGTTGTATTACTACCACTAACATCTGTAGAGGATGTGATAATATTCGGCTTTGAATTATATGAAATAATCAGATAACGGTTTGATATACCGCCTAATTCTGTATATTTAAAGCTGAATTCTGTATTTGATGAATCTCTGTCGCTATTTTTTTCATTTCTTCCCTGAGGCGGTTGTTGTTCGTCCATTTCAATGTCTATATTGCTAACATAGATTAAGAATCTATTGTTTGGTCATTTAATTTAATCAATTTAATTTAACTCATGTTTTTCAGATTCTTAAACTAGTTCTTTCTCCTGTTACTTGAAGGTCAGAAGGGCTAATAGGAACAAGAATTAGCTGCCAGCCGTATCAAAGTTAAGGAATATCAGTAAGTGAACATAATTCTTTTGTTTCACCTAGTATTTTCTCAGTCTATAAAGAACATACACAAATGCAAATGGCAACACGGCAATAAAATATGGCAATTCAGCTATCAATGGTGAGAACGCAAGTACCATTCCAAGGTATAACGTGAAGCCGGTAGGAATTAGTCCAAATATTATGAATCTATGAGCTCTTCTTTTGAATTTATCCACGTCAGTATAAGGAAATTGTAAGTGATGATAAATTACAGGCATAACAAAAAGGACACTGATAGGTATGGAAAATAACGCTAATACAAGGATAATTTTTTCAGCATATATCAGCTGATTTACACCTCTAATAGATATATTCAATAGAAAACCAAATAAAACAGCGCCGAAGGTAGTTAATCTTGCACTTTCTTTTAATACGGTATCGTAATCTCCAAAGAGTCTGTCTTTCTTGACGTCATCATCGTGCGAGCGCAAATCTAGCTTGGTATTATCTTACAGTGCGAGCCGTTAGTAATGATTGCTCTTAATGCATCATATACTTCAAGTTGCATCCTGTCAGATTCATCAGAGACTGGGGTTTCTAGCAAATCTTTCTTCCTGGTGGGAAGACGAAAAGAATCGAACTTTACGGTTCTTAGAAGAAGATAACCCAGCTAACCTCATTTCTTCTCGACCACTATCTTTGGAATATCATCCAGTTCAACCTCGCCAGTATCCACATTTACAGCCGTGTGGTGAACAAATGCTATAATCATTTGTTGCATATGATCTTTTTGAATTTTTTCATATTTGATATCATGTATTACTACTCCTTTTTGTCCAGCAAACATATTTATTTTGTCTTCTAGTTTTTGTAAGTCTTCTTTTACGTTATTAGTTGCGGATTGGTTTACGTATTCATGAAATATTTTTACTATCATTTCTCAACACTCATGGAATTTAGTGAGACAAGTCCAATTATACTTTTGGAATGGACGATCAGGTTAAAAGTCTTCACAAATATGTCACGGGGGGAACAACATAAAGTATTTGGCGAAATACAGGCAGACGTTGATCGTTACAATGACATGAGTAATATCAATTGCAGACTGGATCATTGTGTGTTGCCACACTAACCAGTTTGCAAGCGTCTATGTCGTTGCCGTTGTTAGTATCCAACATTCCTGTAGCAGAAGCAAGTGGGGGAATGAAGGACACGGGAATATCGTAATCCTAGGAAATAAATCATTCTGTCATATCGATAGTAATTTCTCACAGTAGGAAAACCTGGTATAATAGGTAATTGTAAATGAGTATAATCAAGTCAATAATGGAAATTCTCATACACTCATTCTCTTGACATATCTTCATACATTTTCGAACTAAGATTACCAGGAGTATATTCAGATTTTTTTAAATACAGTGATTGACCAGGAAGTCTAGTTCCGTTCTTGTCTGCTTCTAGATATAGATCCTTTAATTTTCTTCGCTCGTCAGGAGTGGCTTCGTAAAGTTGCATTAGCATTTCATGACCTCCATTTTGGACTTGATTTTAGGACCAATGAAATCAAGATTTGTATCATATCATGTATGTAGCTAGTACCACTCGTTCACTATGGTACTGCTGAGTCGGTTAGCGCAATAGTGCTATAGATGCGGACGTCTTTACTCGTTCTATGGTAGTATTTTGGATGTGAGAGCAAGTCCTTAGCGGTGGTGATGGATACATTATACTTGCATTTTTTATGGTTGAGTTTCAGGATACATCTAAAGCAATAGAACAATTTGCAGAAAGAAGTCCTGTTGCCGTACGGGGAATGGGTACAGAGGTTTGACCCAAAACAGGTCTGCCCATGTAAAAGGATAGCTGTCTACTTGATTGATGAAACGCAGATGAAAATAGCTTTGGCATTGCATAGATTTTATATTTGAAGATGATGGCATCGCAGCGTCTACTAAATCGAGGCTGTTACTGGATTTGTCAAGGTGGCCTATCTGCAACGTTCTATCATCATCTTTACTGTTGTAGTTGGTTAGGGGTAGCGACGGATTAATTGAGACCTTTTATGACTGTAGCCACTGACAAGTTCCTTTAGCCATTAAAAGTTATTAGTAACGCTCAATTACCGGCTGGTTATATACACAAGCTCCTGGGATATCTGGTTCGATATTTTGAAAGTAGATTGTATATCCAATATCAAATCCTTATTGTAGATCAAAAAGTTTCATTAGTGATGGAAATAAGAGATGATTCAAAACGGACATTCGATGAGGCAATTGGGTTATCTACCTACTCTACTAGTAAAGCCGGGGTTTTATCATATGTTTCAATTTTTGAAAATCTGTGGCTACAAACTGAATTATATCAGCAAATTAAGGAATCGAGTACCAGACTACAGCTAGCTAATGAACAACTTGCAATAGCTAATGAACAGCTTAAAGTACATGACAAAATGCAGCAAGAGTTCATCAATGTAGCAGCTCATGAATTACGAACACCCATCCAGCCGATACTTAGCTTAACAGAGCTTCTTAGATCTAAAATTATGGATAGTAATCAGCGTGAATTACTAGATGTTATTATCCGGAACGCAAAAAGACTACAGAGGCTTTCAGATAATATACTAGATGTTACGAGAATTGAAAGCGGCAAACTGAAGTTAAGTAAAGAACGATTTGATTTAAATGAGAAAATACATAATATCATCAGAGATGTTAAAACTCAAATTTCAGTAGCAAACGATGTACAAATAACATTATCACCATCTGATAAATCAGAAATGTCTATTTTCGTAGAGGCAGATAAGGTTAGAATATTTCAGGTTATTTCTAATCTATTACGCAACGCGATTAAATTTACAGATAAAGAAGGAACCATTTCTATTTCTTTAAAAAAAAGAGAAGGAACAGAGGGTGAAAACAAGAAGGAAGGGGAGGTAATTGTTAGTATTAGAGACTCAGGTGCTGGTATACCTTCAGAGATAAGACATAGGCTATTCTCAAAGTTTGCAAGCAAGTCTGATTCCGGGACAGGCTTGGGATTGTTTATTTCTAAAAGTATTGTTGAGGCTCATGGTGGGAAGATATGGGTTGAGAATAATGCTAACGGCAGAGGAACTACCTTTTACTTTACCCTGCTATTAGCTAACTCGTAACTACCCCACTCCTAACTATCATATATATAATGTTGTGACAATCAGTAACGATACCACAAAAGGTAAAAACGGTGATAATAAAAAACCTTTGTTAGTAGACGATGAGTGAGATTTTGCCATTACTCTAAAAACGGTCTTAGGGGCCAATGGTTTTAAAGTAGATTCATTTAACGATCATTTTAATGTCAAGGATTAAGAGGTCATACAAACAGGCATTGAAATTCTTCAATACAAAAAAAGGATCCAAATGAATGGCTTGGATCCATATAGAGAAATAAAGAAGGTAGATGCTAGAGTTAAGGCCTGCTTCCTGACAGCTTTGAGCGATTTGCAAGAATATGAAGACTTAAAAAAAAAAGTATTTCAAGAAGGTGAAGGATATTCTATTGTAAAGCCGATTGATAATGAGGAGCTGTTAAAACGAGTAAATGAAATGATAACAGTAAATGACCCACTAGTAGCCAGTAGTAATACACGGCCATTGTGTTAAAATTCGAAAATAATAATAATATGTACAGTGAGATTATATCATATGAAAATTTCGGTATGCATGGTTCGATACTACAAGAAGTTTGTGATAAAGTAGTAGAACTTGACAACTCTATCAGGTTTGCTGGTTTTGCCAACAACGCGGGAAAGATAATCGCACATAAATATAGAAAGGGACTGGATCCGTTATTGAGATCCAACGAATTAGAACTATCTTTTATAGACTCTGCATTGAGGATGAGGACTAGAAAAGATATGGAACCCAAACTTGGGAGAGCAATATACTCTATTACATTATATGAAAAAGTAAAACGAGCAACAATATCGTTCGATAATGAAGATTATCCTATTCTCATGATCTCCTTTGATAATAGCAACAAAAGAAGTGATCATGAGTCACTAATTTTGGATAGAATATTGCCACTAGTTTCTCATCACTTTTCCAGGACCTAAAATGTTCTGACTGTAACAGATAAGGCTCTGACTGGCTGATGTCATCGTAGCATATAGTGAGGTATTGCTTGTCTTACATTCTCGGCAATTTGTTGGTAGTTTCACTCTAGTTTGACTGGCAATCCTTCCTGTATCATAGATGCTATTCGCATAGACAACCATTAGAATGTCTAAATCTGGATGTCTAGTTTTTCTTCCAGTTAAGGCTGAATCAGCGAATTAGCCGGCTATAGGAAACAACCGGATGTCTGTCGATCCTTATATGCGTGGCCGCGTGACAGGGCGTAAAAGCTATGTCCCTCCATTCGAATTGGGGAAACCTCTTGAGGGGGCATATCTGTAATATAGTAGAGTCAAAAAACAATCAGTTTGTCGTCGGTGATTATGTCTTAAGAATGAATGGGTGGAGGGAATATTAGATATCAGATGGTAGGTTTTGCAAATACCAAATCGGAGTGAAAAACAAGTTACATAATAGTAAGTAAGGATCTAATACATAGTTATATAGACGTTTTAACGACTATATCATGATACAAACTGTTAGTGCAAAAACACAAAACAAAGGAAATTAACAATAACCATAGCTGGAACGATCCTTTGTTCGAAAGAAAGATAGAAAACACGACTGAGGGCCTGAACCACATCGTTATACCTTCCTCATTCCAAAGAAAAATCGCTCTTGGCAAAAGGAGTAGTAAGAGATTTCTAAATTATTTTAGAAATTGCTTAAATAAGTCCTTGTTTTTCTATTGGCTGGAGGAACTGTAAGGCTCAAATGTCCTGTTATTTTTCTATCTTTCTAGTTGCTGGTTTAACTAGACTCAGATCTTAAAGGATGGATCAAACAAGTTTGGATAAAAAGATCTCTCCACCCATTGTCAGAGCAATAGCGGCTGGAATTATTCTCGTTCTTCTAGTATTTGCAAATTCAATGATGAGCTATAGCTATGCTGCAAAGAACACTCCATTCCGGAACCAGAGTATTCTTCCTGGGCCTGCCCCATTGCCAATCCAGCCTCCTGAAATTCCAACCCCATTGCCAACCCCGCCTCCTGGATTATTAGGAACCCTCAAAGTAACCACGAAAGTGTCAGGTGGTAACAAGAACCCGTCAGACTTTACGATAACTGTCTCAGGCAACAGTCCAAAACCGGCATCGTTTGTCGGTTCATCTTCAGGTAGTACTGTCACACTAAAACCTGGAACCTATAACATCTCAGCCTCATCTGTATCAGGATACACTACTACATACTCTTCAGGATGTTCTGGGAGCATTGGTGGAGGTCAGACAATCAAATGTACTGTTACCAACAAATACACTTCTCTACCTGGATCCACAACGTTCTTGAGTGTTATTATCAATGTTGACAATACTAATGGAGGTGCCAAGAAACCTTCGGACTTTACGATTACTGTCTCTGGGAATAGTCCATCACCAAGCACATTTTCTGGGTCATCTTCAGGTACCTCCGTCACATTACAAGCCGGAAAGTATACCATCTCAGAGTCATCAATTTCAGAATACACTACTACATACTCTTCAGGATGTTCTGGTACTGCTAGTGGCGGAGTACCAATCAACTGTACTATTACTAATCTATACACCCCCGTCGTAGCTACATTGGTAGTTACTACGAAAGTTGACAATACTAATGGAGGTACCAAGAAACCTTCAGACTTTACCATTTCTGTGACAGGTAATAGCCCAAAACCAAGTTCATTTTCAGGTTCATCATTAGGTAGCACTATCACATTAAAACCTGGAACCTATAGCATTACAGAGTCATCCGTCTTAGGCTATACTGCTACATACTCCTCAGGATGTTCTGGCAGCATTAGTGCAGGTCAAACCGTCAGTTGCACTGTAGCAAATGAATATCAAACAAGTCCACTTGGTAAGATAACAGTTGTCAAAAGTGTAATTAACAATGATCGAGGCACAAAGAAGCCATCAGACTTTATGATATTCGTGACCGGAAATAGCCCGTCTCCAAACAATTTCCCTGGTTCTGCGTCAGGCACGTCAGTATCCATAAAAGCCGGGAATTATGAAGTTGTCGAGGCGTCGGTGTCTGGGTACACGACGACATATTCTTCTGGCTGTTCTGGGAGTATCACCGGAGGCGAAACGATCAAATGTGTCGTCAGTAACGATGACATTCCTCCTATCCCTTTTATTGACACGGAAACAGTGAAGCTCGGAAAATCAACATTCCTATCGGATGCATTAAGGCCACTGATTGACGTTGGTCCTTCATCGAACATCATTGGTGGACACGTCTCACTTAGTTCACCTACAGGCAGCAGCGATCATCTGAAGCTGATAGCTGCAGAAATTACAGATGCAGGAGTACAGCATGCAGTCGCTATAAACTTGACAAAGACGTTGGACATAACACCAACAGTACAATCGCTATATCATACCGATCTAAGATCAACCTTTGCCGGTATCAATCCTTTTACCGGGACTCAAGATAGAGTAACTCATTTCACGGATCTACTCCTTTGGAACAATGGA
>DAOM01000178.1:2240-13521 GCA_002501855.1 Candidatus Nitrosopolaris nunavutensis | reverse complement strand
GAGAAAGCCTCAGAGAGCTTCTGGGTATCGACGATGATAGATTCGGAGATCGCGGATATGATCAAAGGTATATAATGTTTGTAAAGTCGCAATCGGCTTTCTGCCTCTTTCATACGCAATTCCTTGCGAATTTGGGCGCTTACTTTTCTGTACAGATCTGCTAAACAGGCCTTCATGTATTTCTTCAAATCACCCTCAGAGGCGATGCTCTCTTTGCCAGCCGTTTTGTAAGGAATTTTAGTTGAGCAGATATGGAAGAAAATATGTATCGGCAGAAACTCCACGGCTCTATCAGATCTATTGTCTGCTCTTGCAAATTGCTCTTTTACTTCCTTCTTAGATATTCCCATTTTGTTAATTTCCACGTCCGACACTACTTCTCTAGCTACATCCGAGCCCTCGTCGTATAGCAAGGGGATCTTGTTTGCAAATCTGAATAGTTTAAAAGAACTTATGTCTCCGCCGTATGCAATCCCACATTCCACCACGGTGGGACGGTTGTTTACTACACAAGTTCGGGACGAGTATGCAGTCAGCGTCGGTTTCAACACCTTAATCGATAACCGGGTCTGCAATTGTGAGTCAGTTTCATTCCTGTTTGTAACGATCGTATATTCAGACGTCATCCCGGCCGTCAGAATTTCCTCTCCTATTGGACTCAAGTGGTCTGTACTTGGAGCATGGAATCTAGTCTGCTTGCATACATTAACTACTTTGATTAATTCATGTTCGTCGTATTTGTCAGCAGCCTTTAGAGCTACATTTGATTTTGTAATTATTTCCTTTGCCTTGCCTCCAGACAGTTTTTGGAACGAGTTACACAACACTCCATGGAGCGTTGTCTTTTGGTGCATGAAATTCATGATAGCTTTTTTTAGCGTTTTCAGATCCATATCTGCAGGATGCGGCAACACTTCCTTTGCTGGTTCAGGCATTATCGTGGTTCTTCTATCAAAGGTCACCTTGCCTTCATCTGTCTGAAATACCAAAAAAGCGTATGGATTTACAATACTAGTGTGGCTGACGTAATCGTAAATCTTATTTTTAGTAATCGGAGATAATCGTGCACGCAATACCGCTTCAATCTTAAAACCAGATTCGCCATTAATATGGACCTCTTCGCCTCTCAGCAGTTTCTTTGTGAGGATTATTGGTTTATTTGTGCCAATATCTGTTCGGAGCTCATAGTAATATTCTGAACCCTCTTCGCTTGACTTCGACCAGGTTCTCAGAGGATGGTCTGTATCCTTGGTAGAAAACGCAGCAATCATCTTTAGGCCAACTCCAAAGAGTCCTCGTTGCTGCTTCTCGACATATTTAGCTGAGGTTAAGAAAGAACAGACAGCAACCGGCACTTTATCCGAAGGAATCCCAATACCATTGTCTTCGCATGAAATGAGCCACAAATCATTCGCCTGATCCAATAATTTCAAGGACAAAGAAATATTTGGTAAAATACGGTGTATTTCGCATGAATCCAGCGCGTTTTCAATTAGTTCTCTGACAGCCATATACAGAATTCGCTCTCCAGTAAATCCAGCGAGTGCAGAGTTGTCGACAAAGAATTCTGATTCGGCCTTTTTGTCGTACCGAACTTTCGCTCTTCCGTAACTAGGAGGAGGAATAGTTGCAACGCTAGTAGTATTATTGGCAGTCTTCGCGCGCATCGTGGCGGCAATCTCCACACTAGCCTTAGTTTTCAACCAATCAAATATTTCTAGAACTCAATTTAACTTTTTATAACTGCGGATTTAACTTTTTGCAACAAATTTGTTGACTCTAGCAACATAAAGGTGCTCAAAATTCGTAATGGTAATCATATCTAAATTCCCATTATTATTATTTTAAAATTTTTGGTCTCTATGGAATTTGCCTCTTCTCATCTTTTATTACAACAACGCCATTAAGCTGTTATGAGCCTATCCACTGGTACAGTCAGAAAGATATTTTAAATAATTTATCATCACAACTGAGAGAGCATCAGAACAATCGGGGCCAAACAGAAAGACTGCATAGACCAAGAAGAGCTGAATTACGAATTAAAAATTAAAAATTGTACCAACGCTACTCTGAAGAAACTCTTCCGGCATCGTCTGGATAATTCTGTTAACTGCTTTCCACCCTGTACAATGACACGGTACGATATAATTCGGCTTCTCACTTTGTATTTCTTGTACGGTCTGCTCTATGGAACCCTCATAGAGGCTCCCAGTGAGATGAAAGCCACCTATAATTGCATATATTTTGTTTACACCTGTGATATCTTTCGCATATTTGATCGTGTTAATTATTCCCGCGTGAGCGCAGCCAGTGATGATTACTAGCCCTTTTTCCTTAATATTTACAATTATGGCTTGGTCATCGTTTACAAGAGGGTCAGGAACAAGTTCATTTCTTTCGGGAATTTCCAGGTACTGTAGTGGAAAGCCTTTCTCAAAAGTTGTCATCCTAGGAATTTCTCCAGTGACAAGCAATCGATGTCGATAATCATTATACTTGCCATCACTAGCATGATTATCGAGAGGCAAGTAACTGGCATTCCTTCTTTTTTCTATCAGCGCGCCGTGCGACTTCAGTTCTATTTCATCTAGTACGGGCATCTTTGCTTTCGTTCCGTCAGGAAATATTAGCCAACGTTTTAAAAACGCGTCAGGATGGGCAACTACTTTGAGCGGTCTTGAGATCCGCTTCATGACACTTAACAAACCTGCAAAATGATCCAGGTGACCGTGGCTTAGGATGATCGCCTCGATATTGGTTAAATCGACTCCGAATAAGTCAGCATTAAAGATTATCCCGTTTTCACTTACACCGGTATCGAATAGAAACCTGTTCGATATTTTCTTTTTCATTTTGTGATCGTGATAGTGAATTTCAATCACCGCAGAAAAACCGTGTTCTGCAATAGGCGGCGGCAAAAACTTTTCTTCTTTGACCATGGGAGGCCTTTCAGCTTGAGCAGAGCTGGTCAATAGCCTGTCAGTAATATTATCCATCAAAAGAGTGATGGAGACCCTTTCAATATCATGCAGGGACACTATTATCGAAACCCTATTGTCACACGCAGGTTATAGAAGTTTGGGCGCGCCGATATTCTCGTACATAGAAGAAAAAAAGAAAGAAAGAACGGTCCAACCATTAATGTTATCATAATATTACTAGGCAGCGTTCAATCCATACCATAATACTAGTTGACAATTCATCACCTATATGGCAATGCAAAAACTAATAGGCTTAATTTAACGCCCGAATTCTATAATGGATATAGAAGATCGGCTATTTTTGATCTCGAGGGATCCGACGGAGGAGGTGGTTACCGAACCTGAATTGAGGACCCTTTTAGAAACCGTGGCTCGTCCAAAGCACTATATCGGCTTGGAAATTTCTGGAATGTTACATCTTGGTAGTTTGATTCTAACCGGTTTTAAAATCAATGATTTTATCAAAGCTCAAGTTCAATGCACTGTCTTTTTGGCTGATTGGCATACCTATATCAATGACAAGCTCCGCGGCAATTGGGCAAAAATCAAGGAGATTTCGGAATACTATTCTGATGCGTTCCGATATTTTTGTCCAGGCATATCAATAGAGTTAGGTAGCGAGCTCTATCACAGGACGAATGATTACTGGAAAGATATAGTACGTTTTAGTAAACACATTAGTCTGCCTAGAACAATCAGATCCCTAACCATTATGGGCAGAACAGGTCGAGAGAACCTGGATCTTGCACAACTGCTGTATCCTCCTATGCAATCCGTTGACATCAAGGCATTGGAGCTGGACATTGTTCACGCCGGTATGGATCAAAGAAAAATCCATATGCTTGTAAGGGAAATATTTCCTAAATTAGGTTGGAAAGTTCCAGTATCGGTACATCATCATCTACTTCCGGGGCTTTCAGAACCTCTTACCACAGAATCATCAGAGGCCGGTTCAGGTGATGCAGAAACGTTTAGTAAAATGAGCAAGAGCAACCCCGCAAGTGGGATCCTAATCCATGATGACGAGGAAACCATCAGAGAAAAAATTATGAAAGGATTTTGCCCACTAGGTACGGCTGAAAATAATCCAATACTTGAGTTAATTAGATATGTTGTATTTCATGAAAATAATGAAATTGTGATCGAAAGGCCACAAAAATATGGTGGAAGTGTTTCGTATGCAACTTTTAAGGAGCTAGAGAGAGACTACGTTGACAAAAAGATCCATGCAATGGATTTAAAAGATGCTACGGCCAAATATCTCAACCAAATAATCGAACCTGTCCGCAAACATTTCAAGGGAAGAGAACCAAATTTTGACGAAACAATCTCTCACTAGAGGAGAAAAAGTCGGTCTTTGGTCAATTCTCGATACTACTAGTTCTACTACTATTACAACTCTTACCAGTATTACTGTTGTATTCCTGCATAAGTAGGACTTTCTTGTCCGCCGTCCTTTTTGACCAAGTCGTACTTCGATCTATATCCTCTTGGATTTATCATCATGCCGTTATAGTCAAACGTAGACGAGTTCCCGACGATAACGGTGGTAATCATGCCGAGGATTTCTGAGTGTTGGAGCATGTTTTCAAGCGTAGTAATAGCGATAGTCTGGCTTTCTCTGTACGCACCTTTAACTATTGCAACTGGCGTTTCCGGTTTTCTGTATTTCAAAAAGATATCTCTAGTGTCTTTTAACTGATGAATGCGTTTCTTGCTAGCGGGATTGTAAATCACAGTAACATAGTCTCCGGCCGCGGCTGCCTCAACACGTTTGACAATTATGTCCCAAGGAACCAGAAGATCACTCATGCTGACCACAGCAAAGTCAGTCATTAATGGAGAACCAACTAAAGCGGCGCAAGAATTTAAAGACGAGACCCCGGGCACACATTCAACATAGAGGCCAGTGTCTCTATTCCATCCTTTTTCGGAGAGAATTTCATAAATCAAACCTATCATACCATAGATGCCGGGATCTCCGGAAGAAACCAATGCTACGACCTTCCCATCTTCTGCAAAATCTATCGCTTGGTTGGCCCGTTCCACTTCCTGCGTCATAGCATACCGATAGACTTCTTTACCCTCGATCAAATCTTCTACAAGAGAAACATAAGTATCATAGCCAACTATAATTTCACTTTCTTCAATCACCTTCTTTGCCCTTTGGGTCATGTGGTCATGATTGCCTGGGCCGACTCCAACAACGTATAATTTACCTTTGCGTGCCGTCATTTCTTCCACATGCACTAAATTATAATTTATCCTTTTCTCGGGATGTTTTTGTGTCTGGCACTTAATGATACTAGTTTAAATTCAGTATGGAGCGCTCTGACTACCACTTCGCAGGCATCATCATTGACGACGAACGCCAGGTTAAGCTCAGATGAACCTTGAGCAATCATTATAACATTCACATTTCTGCGTGCAACTGATCCGAATATTTTTGCGGCTACTCCTTTTATTCCCCTCATACCCGATCCGACTACAGCAATGACGGCGACGTCATCGTTGACGTTTACCTTCTTGATTATCTTTCCTAGTAAATTAAGTTCAAGTGCCGTCGTTGCCTTATCTAGATCGCTTTTTCTCACAACCATAGAGATACTAGATTCAGAAGGGCTCTGAGAGATCATCATTATGTTTACTCTATTTTTTGCAAGGATATCGAAGATACGTGAAGCAGTTCCAGGAGATCCAGCCATATCCCCGCCGCTAACATCTATTAAGGCTGTATGACGTATGGCGCTGATTGACTTTACAATTTTTTGTGAGGCTTTTGCTGGCCTTTGTGTAATAATTGTACCTGGATGGTTGACGTTAAAGGCATTACGTACACGGATTGGAATATTGGAATCGATCACAGGATAGAAAGAACGTGGATGGATATACTTAGCACCAAATAGAGCCATTTCCATAGCCTCGGCGAACGATACTTCTTTAAGAACTTGAGCATCTTTGACAATTTTAGGATCGGCAGTCATTAAGCCGTTGACGTCGCTCCACAACCATACTTCGTCAGCCTTAATACTGGCGGCTATTATGGTGGCTGTGTAATCTGAGCCACCTCTACCGATAGTCGTAGTAATGCCATTTTGATCCGCTCCGATAAAGCCCGTCACTACGGGGACAACGCCATCTTTTAACATGGGTGTAATCTTGTGAGCAACACGCAGCTTGGTAGTATCCATCAAAGGCCTTGCTTCTCCAAAATTGGAGTCAGTCAGAATTCCGGCTTCTCTACCAGTTAGATGTTCGGATTTTATGCCAATGTCTTGTAGTGTATAGGAAACAATGGGAGTCGAGAGACGCTCTCCGAAAGACAACAAATAATCCAATGACTTCGGGGTTACTTCAGCCAGAAGCACTATACCTGCCAGAACGTTCTCTAGCTCATCAAGAAGTTGTGTGACAACTAACTCGGCCTTTTTCATAATCCCCTCATTGGTGATAGCATTTCGCAGAATATCTAGATGAAAGGGGCGAACCTTTTTCATGAAATTTTCGACTGAAACCTTCTGCCCGTCTTTTATGTTGTCAGTAATTGAGAATATGTCATCAGTCATTCCACGAATGGCGGAAACGACTACGACAACATCATTTGTCGAGTCGCGGTGCTGCGCTTTTATCAGGTTGGCAATTTCTTTTACTTTGTTGGCAGAATTGACTCCGGTTCCTCCGAATTTCATTACGAGGCGCATAGCAAATCAGCCACCCTCGCGTTTTAAGGCACATGTTGAGCTGGTAAGAAAAGGACGAAGGCGCAACATGCCAATATTAATCGACACATAGTTTCTCTTAGTCATATATGTATCGTTGTAAAACATCTATTGACAGGCTGGCAAGGCGCAATATTGCGAAACCTTCAGAGGGTCAAAATGAATACCAACAACTAATCTAGTATGGTTTTTATTTAAGACATACTTTCGTCATTTTGATTGTCAGCCGCTGAATACAAGCATATCCTCAGAATTGCAGGAAAGGACATAGACGGGAGCAGGAAGATAATTGTCGCTTTAAGCATAGTCAAAGGAATCGGTCATAATCTCGCACAGGTCTTACTACAGTCATTGAAAATAAATCCTAATATTCGCGTGGGATTTCTAACAGATAGAGAATTAGCCGACATCGAGTCAGCTATTAGGGATCCGGCAAGATTGGGTATGCCAGATTGGTACCTTAACAGACGAAAAGACATGGAGACCGGCTCTAACCGGCATCTTATTACTTCAGACTTGGATTTTATGATTTCAAATGATATAGAACGTGAAAAATCTGTCATGAGTTGGCGCGGTTATAGACATATGTTTGGTTTAAGAGTTAGAGGTCAATGCACAAGGACCACAGGCAGAAAAGGCGGTGCTGTGGGTGTCAAGAAATTGGCCAGACCCACGGCAGGAGGACCACCAGGCGCTCCGGCGCCCGCTGCCGGGGTTACTCAGCCTGCTGCTTCTGCTGCTGCTACGCCTGCTAAAGTCAAGGAAACGCCCTCCAAGGAGAGCGAAAAGAAGTAGGGATAAAGGCGGCTGAAGTATGGGCGATCCTCGTAAACCAAAAAAGAGCTATCATCGACCAAGAAGAATCTGGACAACAAATCAACTGAATGCCGAGCTTTATACACTAGGGTCATACGGCTTGCGGAACAAGCGAGAGCTCTGGAAAGCACAAACTGAAGTAGCTAGATTTAGAAATCAAGCTCGAGCATTACTTTCTTTGGCTACTGAAGCAAGAACTGAAAGAGAAAACCGATTGCTAAAGTCTTTGAACAGACTAGGCCTAGTGAATGAATCTGCCTCCCTCGACGACATCCTAAATCTCAAGATTGAAGATCTGTTAGAGAGGAGACTTCAAACCATAGTCATGAAGAAGTCCGGTACAAAATCACCGCATCAAGCGAGGCAGGTGGTAGTTCACGGACATGTGTCGATAGGTGATAGAATCGTAAATCTGCCGGGGTATCTAGTGAAAAGAGAAGAAGAGCAGTTGATTTTGTTGCATGTGAATGTTCTAGGCCCGTTATCGAGTGCACCAGCACCTACGTCATAGGAGCGTTCTTAGGTCGTTACTTCCGAAATGATATCCACATGATCGATCTTCCCATCAGCATTCATGTCAAAGCCTTGCACCACTAATGCCCACTCCTCCTCATTCTGATAACTCTTCAGGATTTCTTCACTGTAGTTGGTCAGCGCTATAACCGCAGATTTAGTTCCGATCGACCTAACGCCTGCAACAACAATAATATTTTTTCCGTCGTTGTAAGGATTTTTTATTTTCGCAATTAAGCCTTGATTATCAAGGTTATAGGGCTTAGCAGAAGACCCTGCTAATAAACCGGACCAGAAGTTCTTCTCGTTGAATTTTATTGGCAAAAATTTGTTGAATTCTGCTGTTATTATGTTTGTACCTGGCCCACCAATGGATATCAAATTGTTTTCCTCTATTACTTTTTCTGCCTTGGCATCGGCATCCAACTTCACTATAAACTCAGAGGGAATATTACTAATTGTTCCTAAAAAAAAAGCTAGATGTACCGCATAATGTCCGTCCCTTGCGGATGACCTGTAGGGGCCGTGAGGATCAGGAGCACCTACTATGATTAACCCCTTGAAGGAATTATTCACAATATAGTCGTTAAAAAATTTGCGCGCGTGTCGATGCTCATAATTAGCATGCGTCTGGAAATCCAATTGCCTTTCGCCCCCGCTCATTTCAATTCCAAACGCCGGGCTAGAAGAATGATAAAGCCTAGCAGTGCCGCCCCTGACATGGCTTGTACCGGCCTCCTCCAAAGCCCCAATTTCGACCAACTTTCGTACATAATAGTATGCACTTTGCTCGTAGATTTTGAGTTTCTTTGCTATTTCTATTGGATACATTGGAGTATCCGACAGCAATCGCATTATTTGCCAAGCTAAAGGATTCGAGAGTACTCTGATATGTTCCACATTATCGAAAACAACGATCTTTTTACCAAGAACTTTACCATTCGCTAGATATACCAGCGTCTTCTCTGTCAACAACAGGCAGGATGCGCCACAACCGCTATATAATGATACTTAGCGGTATAAAGAAATTTTAACTGACAGACCTTAACCGAACCTGTTTACCAGTATGCCAAATCTCACAATGGTACGTCAATTCGTTCATAATTGTTAAAAGCTCTTATAGCCACTAACATTTGTGTGTTCAATTATAGGATATAATGGTAGGCTAAATGTAGCCCCTGTCTTGGTTGAAAGCCTTAAACGAATGGAATACAGAGGCTACGATAGTGTAGGAATAGCTACAATAGACAACGGCAGGATCTCCACGCGGAAAGGCATAGGCAGGGTAGCTGATGTCGATAAAGCTCTTAACTTGATAACGATGCCCGGACAGATAGGTATCGGACACACCAGGTGGGCAACTCATGGGGGTGTGACAGATAAAAATGCTCATCCCCATTACGGATGCACAGCTGATATTGCCGTCGTCCACAACGGAATTGTCGAAAATTATAAAGAATTAAAAGAAGAGCTTATTCATCTTGGCCATAAGTTCAAAAGCGACACAGACAGCGAGGTTATTGCACATCTTCTCGAAAGGTATTATGCCGAGCAAAAGGACGGAACTCAAACTATAATTAAAACATGCAAAAGACTGAAGGGGAGTTATGCGTTCGTAGCGGCTTTCGAAGATGGGACAATATGTGGCTCAAGATATGACGAGCCACTTATAATCGGCCCTGTAGAAAACGGGTATTTCATCTCAAGCGATATTCTCGGATTCCTACCGTACACAGATAAAGCCATTTTTCTTGATAATAAAGACATCGCTGTTATTGACAGACATAGTTTGAAGTTATATGATTCTGATGGAAATCCCGTGAGTCGTCCCGTTACGCAGGTAGCTTGGGAATTAGCCGCCATAGATAAAGGAAAATTTACTCATCACACATTGAAAGAAATTCACGAGCAACCACATACAATTATGATAGCAGCAACCGAAAATAGAGATAAAATAAATAGCTTTTGCCGGATCCTACTTGATTCTAAGACGATCTATCTCACAGGAAGTGGAACTAGCTACCATTCAGCTTTAGTTGCAAAGCATATTCTTGCAAGGTTTGCAAAAATTCGAGCCGAATCTATTATGTCAAGTGAATTTCAGTACGCACTTGATTCTCTAGACAGTAGCTCAGTTTTGGTTGCCATCTCTCAAAGTGGAGAGACAGCAGACGTTTTGCACTCGGTCAAGACCGCAAAACTATTGGGTGCAAAGATTCTTTCAATTGTTAATATACCGACGTCTTCCTTAGCCAGAATTAGCGATTCTTTTCTCAGCATCGATTGTGGGCCTGAAGTGGGTGTGGCTGCAACTAAAAGCTTTACAGGACAATTGTCTCTGCTTTATAGCGTAGTTGACAGGTTATGCAAAGGTCGTGTCGACTACGAGGCAGGCAAACTAGAACTTGCGGACGCTATAAACGAGGTGCTTGCTTCTGAATCTGAAATTGAAAAAGTCGCCGACCGCATAAAAGATGCAAAGGACATCTATATCATGGGAAGGTCTATACATTACCCTATTGCCCTTGAAGGTGCGCTCAAAATTAAAGAACTTGCATATATTCATGCCGAGGGTATCGCAGCGGGTGAATTAAAACATGGTCCGCTAGCATTAATAGATAAAAATAGTATCGTAGTAATAATCAACCCTCGGGACGGGACCTTTGATGATAACATAGCCAGCGCGCACGAGATCAAGGCGAGAGGAGCTACAATAATCGGAGTTTCAGATGAACCGAACGATGTGTATGACATCTTTGTGAGGATCCCATCAGTAAGACATGCGCTTTATCCTCTTTTGGAGGTAGTTCCGTTCCAGATTCTCGCATATTATTTGGCTCTCAGAAAGAGCGTTGATCCTGATTACCCCCGGAACCTTGCCAAATCGGTCACAGTCAAATAAAAAAACTTCATTTTTTCGGGTCAATCCGTAAATATATCATCAAGGTTTCCTTGTTTTTTAGAGTCCAATTAGATAGTGAGCGTTCCATTTGAAGTTGAAGACATATTTACCGAAATGTAGGGTTAACATTTTTAACACTTGAGGTTATTGAATAACACAATACGAGAATATCCGTCTATGTGAAGACTGACTCTCTTGTCTAACTATGTTTAACCGGATCACAGCTGGCATTCGACGGTTTAGCACTATGCACTGCGAGGTTCTTCGTTCAAGGCTGCCTTACCGTAAAATATAATCACAGATTTCCTCCCGTCGGTCACCACATCGGATTTTCTGGACAACAACAAGAT
>DAOM01000178.1:0-1911 GCA_002501855.1 Candidatus Nitrosopolaris nunavutensis | reverse complement strand
TTTCTGGACAACAACAAGATTTTTAACATGTATGAGCAGTTGTCAAAGTGTATCATGTCGTCTAACCCTGAGCTCGGCCTTGCCAGTATGTATCGCGTGATTAAGAAATCAGGCGCTGACAGAGTAAGTGACGATGCAGCAGACGCGCTTCGAAAAGTTCTGGAAGAAGTCGCAGAAAAAATCGCAAGGCAAGCCGTAGAGTTATCCCTTCATGCAGGTAGAAAAACTGTAAAGTCTGAAGACGTGCATCTCGCATCAAAAAACATCCTGAAACTTTAACCTCATATACATAATTAACAAAACCGAAACGAAATGTCCCAAAACAAGCACCTATCTTATTCAAGGATGTTATCTCGGGTGCAACATCGCATATTTCGAGGCGCCGGGATTTGAATTTATTTACTTGGCTTTTGAACAAGTCAAACGACGGCTAAGATTAACGCTGCAGTAGCACATATGCGAGTAAGCTCAATATTATCAAAACCTTTCTTTGCTTGCTGTACGACTCGATGACAGTAGTTGACGCACACATTCATCTAACGGATAACGAATACTCAGGATATATGGAACATATTTTTAATAATCTGAAGGCATTAAGAATCAATGCGTGTTCTGTAACCGTAAATACGGAAACACTGACAAAAAGTTTGGAGCTCTTCGGCGATTCCACCCGCGACATAGTGATACCGTTTGCTGGAATACATCCTGAATTTGCACAAACTGAAGATGTTACGAGATTCATTGAAATTTTCAATAATAATCTTGACTCGATCGACGGTATTGGTGAGATAGGCCTCGATCCAGTTTACGCAGGTATAAACGAGAGCTCTTACGACAAGCAAAAAGAAGTCTTTCACAGCATGCTTGCCCTGGCGGAGAGAACCAAGAAGCCTGTCTCAATACATTCTCGAGGCTCATTAGATCACATACTAGAAATGCTAAAAACCTATGATATTAGAAATGGTCTACTACATTGGTTTGCTGGAAGTAAGAAGCAACTGGCTAGATCTACCGACATGGGCTTGTTCGTGTCGTACGGCCCAGTTTTAATTTATTCGGAAGAGAAGAGAGTCTTGTTGAAAAATACTCCCAAAAATAGATTCCTTGTTGAGACGGACGGCCCAGTGAGGTACCGGCGGTGCTTTAATAACCTTCCATCTATGTCTAGTTCTTTCTTGGTTAGCGTAGTTAATTGTGCTGCGAATGTACTTGGGATGACTTATCACGAGACCGTTGATTTATTGCAGAGGAACGCGGAATCGTATCTGAATAGAAAATTATGATAGTCTGATCACTGGCCGAATTAGCAGGGTCACGGTTTGATCAGCCCAATGCTCTGCATTTACTCATTATTATATCGTCTACCGTATTATATCGCCTATCCACTACCGGCAGGTGTACACCTGTCATTCAGAGTGTTCATCAAGAATAACTTCCAGTAGTTGTTGCTCGTTAATGGGAAAATTGGCCACGGATTAGAGCACGCTAAATTAGATCCTAAATTGGATCTAGTATATGAGAAGAAACAATGAAAATTATATCGAGAAATTAAAAGGGAATCAGGAGAATACCTCTGGTTTTATATGAAATTTTCATTTACCACTTTCCTACTTGGTGCTAACGAAGGTTTGGCTCTGTTCTTGCATAAACTGTGTTAAGTAATAAGACCCTCCAGCGCCTATGCCTGTTGTGCCTGATCCCTTCCATCCAGCAAATGACTGACAGCCAACCATGGCTCCCGTGGTTGCGCTTAAAGCCCGATTGACATATACTACACCTGACTCGATACTCTCGATAAATGTTTCAATCTCTTCCTTTTTCCTAGTGTATATTGCTGCTGTCAAGCCATATACTGAGCTATTACATAATCGAATCGCATCCTCAAGATTTTCATATACTATTATACATAAT
>DAOM01000099.1 GCA_002501855.1 Candidatus Nitrosopolaris nunavutensis | reverse complement strand
CTGTGAGTTGAGCTACAAACTAAGTCAAATAGAAACCCTTAAAGCGTTAATCAAAGAAGCTAAAGAAACATAAGGAGTTGAATAAGAAATGACAAACAAATCAGCAAAGAAGAAGAAGAGCAAAAAGGCAGGTAAATCCACGAAATGACTTCTTTACCAACTACACAACTAAGATATAAAGGTGTGACCAGGCCAGCTATAAAACTACATTATAAGTCAGAATTCGCTTCATGTCGAAAGCGTCTAATTTCGCTTTGATAATAGTAGAGTTTTAATGGTCCACCTACAAAATATGACTTGTCATCTTAAGTATTGATCTTGACTTTAGGTTGCCAGGGGTTAGTTTGATGCCCATGAGTTACAAAACAAATCATAAGATAATATCTACCATTATTACGACTACTTTCTTGACCATATTGATAATGTATCCATTTTTACAAGAAAAAGTACATGCATCATCATCCACGACTTTTGTTATTGATAATAATGCAATCTATCATGATACAGCTTTTCTAAGTGGTGGTGTTCTGCTTTTGACCATCCATACACAGCCAATCGTTGTTCATGTAGGCAATTTTTTCCGTATACAGGCGATGGTCCTTAATAATTCTCTAGGTACGATTAGTTTCGCTGCTGGACCATGTGATTCGACAGTGTCTGCAATATTTAATAAAAATGTGGTTGTGAAACACGAAGTAAGCTGTTTTGCAGGAGCAGCATCAACGTCAGCAGCAACACATCTAGTTAAATTGAGGCCAGGAGAAAAAGTATCAATAATAGGAACACCCATAGGGACGACATACCAGGCCGTTGCATCTGGACCGACAATAGCTAGTGTGACATTCCATTACCAGTTAGGAACTGGGGCTAACGCTAGCATCATAAAGTCCTTTGAATTTAACATAATGCGTTCATAGAACGTTCTCACCTTACATAGATTCTCAGCGTAGCTAGTAGATTTGAGTACGGTGTTCATAATAGATGAAACGAATGCGATTACTTCTGAATGCTGGTAATCTCAGGTTGGATTTATCATCCCAGTGTGGATATATCAAAAGAAATGGAGAAGGCACGTTAAAGTATATGTTATGAGTCTCAAAGATAAGAATCCTACCAACATCCTTCTGCAAGAGGAGATGAATTATTACTCCAAATCTACAGATTCTATCATATTTCATATATTTTAATCCCCGCATAACAAATATCTTATGGTAGGAAAGTTCAAGGTCTCCCAGGTATCTGCGAGGTCTAGCTTAAGTTCCGATATTGTCTCCTAGTATAATTGTCTAGACGAGGGCTACACATTTCCTAATCGCATGGTTGGCTTGCTCAGTCCAACACTTTGGTACCAATCTTGCAAGACGTAATTAGCATTGAGTCATTTTTGCGAAGGTATCGCCACTAACTTGTATGGCCGTGAGGGTTGAACGACAGCGGGCTATTTAGTATCAAATGTATAGGAGGATGGAGTTCACCAACGTGGCGGAGCAGCTATCTGCATGATTGATTTCAATCATGATAATGATTAACCGAATCTATAGTTGGCTGGACTGCACTCTCTTTCTTTACCACTTCCATTACCTTCTCCCACACATGTTTCTCAAACTCATAAGCCATTATTCCACCAACAGCTACACCAGCTGCAAGACCTATGGGTCCCCCAACTAGAAGACCTACTGCGCCGGGCCAAACAAGACTACCAAACCAGGCTCCAGACGCAACTTCCACTGCGTAATCATCAGGATTCCCTGTTATAGAGACATGTATTTCACGTAAAGATCCAGCCCACACCTTTGGAGATGTATTAACTGCTACAATACTTCTTAACGGAACGCTATTAAGAAAGCCCTTATATTCTGAGACAATTCGTAGCTCTTTTTGAGCATCTAATACCTGCTTTATGTTATTGTATAAATTATCTAAATTAGTATTGAGTCCTTTAAAGTGTTGTACTTTAGCCACGGTGAAAACTCCGTTGCAGACATATTTAAATTATTAGAGAAAAAAACATCAGTCTGTCTCGGCCAAGACTGATGTAGAATTCATACACAAACACATTAGACTAGGCGTCATGGTTCTTGATGGAATCGGAACCCAGGTACCAGGTCCTGTAGGTGTGATTGGTATAGGTGTCCACTTCTATACTAGTTCTGTAACTGAACGCCACGCTACAATTTCTACTAATTCGTTTCTAGTTTTTTGGTTTCGTCCTGATTCTTCCGTAGTATGATAAGGGATATGAGGTCGTCTTCATTGGTGCTACTGTGGTCAGTATCGTATTGCCGATACCGGTGTTATTGATAATGCTACAGCTTAAGAAAACCAGATTAGGATCATTTCAATATAATAAAGCAAACAACTAGGACGATGGTTTGTTTACGATGAGGACAACGGTAAAAACGACGACACTCATAATAACAATAACGAACTATGAATAGCAGCCGGTCTTATGGAGTTAAGAATAAAATGAGTGGCCTAAAAATATGTATAGATTGTGGTAAACAATTTACTCCTGAATCCCATGAAAATGATGTTATTTGTGAAGATTGTCTAGTACTTTTGAAAAGAAGATTTTGGAGTTCGCTAAAGATAGGGAAGACCCACGATAATATACTGACCTAACATAACTTGACATATCTTCTTTTTTCCAAGTAATGTTACTAGCTTTGACGCGTTCGATCTCGATGATTAGTGTTACTTCTGCTAGCTATACAACAACGCTGCCTTGATCAATACAGCAGATAATATACCATCGACATCCTCTTTATGTGACAGGCACGCCATTATAGACATCTTTTGGTTTTATAGATAACTAGGATTGTTCCTGTAATGTCACACCTCATGTTTACTTAGATGACCTTATGTTTATGCTTAGTAAGGAATTACTATTCTGTCTCCTAACATTATACTACCGAATCTCCTTCTCATTAGGTTCCCATAGCGCACATATTCCGTGAGGGGCAATAACACCTGAACTTCGACCATTCACGTCTTCTCCCTCATCAGTAACAACAGCGCAATGGTGTGGTTTCATAAAGTAGATGCAGTTATAACAGAAATAGCCCGTATGATGATAAGAATCGCTAAACTGATCCATTTCCATATATCTAGCAGTCACCTTTGTTAATTTCTTTAACTTAGTTGCTTCCTCTGGTATAGTCCGAGTTGAATCTTTTGTCACGTCGGTTCTAGATTCTTAATGCACACTAGATATACGTTTTATTCCTGCTACATTAATTCTTTAGTGAGCAATGGCCTAGTCATGAAAAGAGAACGTTGATCGTTCTTAGTTCTTTAAGGAACTGGTCTGAGCGATAAGCGGTTACTAGAATTATTGATCCAAAATAGAAACTGTTGGAACGCACAGACATGTGGTGAGGTTCACGTTTAGTACAATATCGATGGGGTCGACAAGTCTTAGAATGGCGAAAGTGGAACGGGAAAGAAACTGTGATGGATGCCGGTTGTTGGTTGACGATTTAACCCCAAGATTTTCTAACTTCAACTGCCAAAGAATATGTCCTGGAAGCCAATAGCACTTTGAAACAAACATGCCAACACTAACATTATTACTGTGCTCCTAAATTGGAGGAAATCAAAAGTTATTTAGACCTTGATTTTATTGCGATGAAACTATGATAATGATCGATTACCATCAGTCAGCCATTGGTTCAGTTTGAACCTTGAGTAACTCTTCATTCTTGATGGGTTTTCGTAGAAACAGATCCCTATCTAGTCCACAAAATGCCTCCTACCTTCCTAGATGCACTCACTTGGGATGAAGTGCCGTCGAATCCTCTGGAAACCGGATTGTCCATGTCACGCAAAATATCGAGAAGTAAAAGTGCAGTCTGTCTATGGACACAGCATAAAACGCAGTTTCCTTCTACTTAGACCGAGCGATAACAAACAGTTACAATAGTGATGGTGATAGACACATGAGCAGACGACTATTCCTAAATGACACTTATGGCATTACAAAATCTACACTTGAGAAGAGATAGAGAAAGCAAAAAAAGAGATGACAAGTTGATAACTTCATTAAGGACTGC
>DAOM01000193.1 GCA_002501855.1 Candidatus Nitrosopolaris nunavutensis | reverse complement strand
TACTTCCCTAATATTGAGCATCTACCAGGAATAATTGAAGTGGATGTCTTGGATTCCTTCAAAATACTGTGTAGACGATTAAGCAGAATTACAGACAATGCAGGCAATTCTAAGGGGGCCGTGTCTACAGAGAAATTACCTCCGCCAAAGTAGAAAAGTGGCAAAGGCTTTTTCATTCGATTCCGCATCACAAAGTCACTGTAGTCTACAGCTGCATGCTTCTTGTTGTTGTTACTATTTCACGCTCAATAAGTCAAATAATCGTCATTTTTAAGTCAATTTAAACGAGATTCTTCGTTGATTATACTTGTCTCGTTTACTTTTGTTAAGATTCGATCGAAAAGGCTCAACTCTCGCGCTCATAAGGAAGATTAGTTTTTAAAAATCTTGCATCAAAAATAGCCTAAAAATTTTTTCTACTGTATGATTATCGTTGGGATGAAACTTTAGGTCACTGTATCAGATGGTAATTGGCATTTCGTCATACGGGACGAATTCAATACAGAAACATTCATGGTATAAGAACTCAGCTATAGGATTTCGAAGTATTTCTAGCCAAGGAATTTGAATTGGTGGTTGTCAGGTTATCGGTCTGTCTCCAGGGAGGCAGACCACAAACTATCTGTGGTCACGCACAAAACATAGTAGAGCCCATCTATAATAAAGTCCGTTATTGTTGCTACTATAAAGCAAAGACAAGAGCATTAAGATAATTAATTATTCTCGACATAATAACCAGATAATTATTCAGTATTTAGAAACCCGAAGTTGCATTCTCAAATCCTATAAGCAAGAGGGTGGTTATCAGCATAACAATGTATTCAAATAGAGCACTGTTATTCATATCTGCTGCCGTCACATTATCTCTCTTAACAACTAGTACAGCCCTCACTACCCCAGCCATGGCTTTAAGTAAAGGGGGAGGGTCAGTAGTACAAGAACAAGTAAATACTGGTAATTCTAACCTTGATAAAGAAATAAACAACTTCTATAATTGTATATCCAAAACACATCAGGACCCGCCATCTATAAACAAAGTAGACAATTGTTATTCTCAAGCCTTAGGTGGAAGTGGTAGCACAAGCAATAGTGGTGCGAGTGGAACAGGCAGTAGTCCGACATCTAGCATCCACCATCATAAACATAGCAACAGCGCAAGTAACAGCGGGGGAACAGGAACAGGCACATTAATACTACCAACACCGGCATCTACCATCCATCATCATAAAAAATGATTATTAGTATCTAATGTTTATAACAACAATCCACCAAAGCTGACCTGAAATTTTGGGATATCAATAACGAAGACTGTGACTTATTCTTTCTTCCTTTTTTGTATTTGATTACGAAGATAGCCTATTCAATAGCCTGCATCAAACTGATTTAGCCTTCGATTTCTGGAAGAATATCATATTTAATTATGATGACTAGTATACTCTCGTCGTAATAGAAGTATACTTGCTGTCAGCTGCAGCATATCTATCCTTACCAACGATTGTCAGAATCTTTCACACAAATTCTGACAAACCATGACGAATTTTCTAGGAAAGGAAAATCATGGATCGCTAAAAGCGCTAGAGATACTAACAAAGAGGGATGGTCGTAGGGGAATAATCGGCCTAACTTGTAAACGTGTATGGTCTTATGCTATCAATCACTCGTTTAACAATTGCTTAACTGCGCCTTCAAGAAAGCCATTTGGACCAAAAGTGGTCTGTCGCAATACGCCTTTCTTATCAATTAGGATAGCTGACGGTGTCCCACGTAGGCCATACTCCTCAAAAGTCCTTGCTGAAAATTGTTTTAGCTTTAGATACTGTTTTACCTGCTCGTACATTGACTCCCTTTCCTTCTCGATATAGGATCTGAAATCTGGAAAATTAGCTTCAATGAAATCCATGACCTTGTTATGAGTCAATGGGCCAAACTTCAACAACGTGTCCATTCCTATCGGGAATGGAATTTTGTAACTTAGCTTATTCCCTGGTCGCAAGCGCCCATGCTCTGCTAAAACCTTCCTTGTTTCTCCAATTACTTCACCGGAAGTTAGCAGAAGCTTGAGGTTATCTAATGTATTCTTGTCAAAGTCTTCGAAAGCCGTGGCCACTCCTAATACCCTTAGACCGTCATGATAATATTTAATATGCAGGTCAATTGCTTGCGGAATGCCATTTGTGAAACAGCCTGGACAATTAACTTGGAATACTTCAACAAGGACCACATATCCCATTTCTTTGTCGAGATTGGTAGATCTTCCTTGTATCCATTCGGCAACAGCCAGATTAGGAGCTTTTTCTCCTATTCGTGCAGGTATATGCAATATAGACATAATTTCAGGAAAATCTAATTTAAACCAATAGTAAATACTAAATCGGATATTTGCAGGCCAATGCGGTCGTATCAATCATATTTTATATTAGGCAATGTCTAACGACTAAAAATTAGTATGGCTTTATGCGGTTGCCGATGTATCAAATGTAAGAATCAACATCTGGAAAGCTTTAGGTTTGTTGCCAGTGACGGAATCGATGACATGCATCATACTTGTCTGTCATGTAACACACACTTTAGTCATGTAGACGGAGAAACATACAATACCTGCCAAACGTGCCACTATATTCAATCCTGAGAATACCCACCCTCATTTTTTCGTTTCAATCTCTCTCGTTTGCTCCTAATCTCCGAAACCGCCGTTTGTCTCCGATTCAGAGACTTATGAGACGCTATGTTAAAGTATTTGCCATGAGGCAATATCACAATTTATTATCATCTTTATTATGACGGCGTTTGCAACACGATTTTCTGTATCTATTTGATCAATCAGCAGGATAAACTCTCGGCGACAATACCTACGTCGATTTAGGTGGAGTGCAAGAGTTATCGCCGATTTCACGGATACAATCTGTAACAACCAGTTTTATGTCCTGGAATTTTGCCTTACCTTGTGGAATTTTTCTTGCTGATTGCATAGCCTTTAACCGCTTTTCCATTTGGTCTCTGTGATCTTGGCAGACCACAGCAATCATGAACTCTTCACTATTATCTCCTATTGAGACAATATATGACGGAGGCAATGGACAATCAACGTCTTTATCTCTAAATGAACATGTCTTAGGTAATGCCATACTAAAGTCAGCGCTGCAATCTAATATATCAGTTGCATTCAATACCAAACATTTTAGCGACTATTAGCAATAAAGTGCGACGATATTGTGTTCTTGCCTTAATAGTAGAATTGGAACAAAATGGGTTTTCAGTAGATGTGCATGATCTTCAAATAGTTCCGCAACATAGTTATCGATCTAGACTTCTGGCTACGTGATCTTGTCATCAGGAAGACGTGTAAACGCATGGTGCACGATTCTAATTTTATGAATGAAAATAGGGATAATATCTGTTACAGCTACCGAATTGGTTAAGCTGCTGATTTCTTTTATCTTGTTCTTTGCACATGAATTTTTGAATTACTTTTTAGTTGATCTATAGTACTTTCTATCAGGAACAAAGGCCTTACATTGACATTTATAAATTAAACATTTCATCTTGTCACTCGTGGCAGTCCTATCGTGATCAATCTTTTGATGTTCACACTTTATACATCTGAGAAGTAAATCGGATTCAATATTCATTGTTATTTACATTGTTACAGCCCATGTTTTATCTGTTTATCGTTGAGTAGTGGATCTGTGATTTCATTACTTCCAATTGGACCAGATAGATTCTCTAAGGTATATTGCTTACTTGTTCATTGAGATGGTCAGAATCGATAAAACAACAAAATAGCATCATATAATAGAAATTGACACAATAGTACTAGATTGGGCTTCTCATAATCAATTGATTTGACTCTCTATATGGTAAGTGAAATATAGAAGTAGGAGCGGCTAGTCGGGCTAATTGATAGTATAGGGATAGGGCATGGATGTTTTAGGACAAAAGGGAAATGGATATGTGTATTGCAGACACAGAACAAAACAGACCAAATAGCTCCTATTAATATGTCAATGAAAGATTGTAATATACCTAACCTACTTATGATGTCACATGGAAATTAGCTTTCGGTCGTATCTGCTAACAGTACTATCCTTAATTGAAGGTCGCCATAGCATTATCTAAATATTATACCGCGAAGATTTTGCTTAATAATTGACCGTAATTTACATCCCCAATAGGACTGGAGTCAGACGCAAATAAATGTGTGGCGTTGTCTGATCTAAAAGGTAACATTTTCGTTGACTGGTATATAGTGTTTCTCGAGTTCATCTAATCTTCCAATAGAGCCTACATTATTTTGGGTACTGGAATATGACGAGTCAAGTCGAATTTCTTGTAAAAATGAGAGAACTTCTTCATTCGTTACGCCATGCTTCACATCATAGTTTATTTGTCTGCAACAATGTGTTATTGTCCCGTATCGCTTATGTTGTCTTCGTTGCCAGCTAGATGCGTTCTCTGATAATCCTGATACAAACTTTACAATTGTCTTTTCCATGTGTTCTACATGCCATTCCCTCATCGGAAAGCTGTTATTCGCCAAAAAAGATCACATTTTATGATATGGAGATACATATATTGCATTCTCTGAAGAAGGGTTTAATGTCTAGAGACGATTACTTCTTCTAACTACGTATGTTGACTTTTATTGATTCTACATATTTACAGGCGTGCCTACGTCTTGACTTTGATAACGCAACGAATACTGTGTTAGCCAGTACGTATGTCTGTCTGTAGCCTGTCGGCATTATTCAGCTAGAAAACGTTATGGCTAGCGTTTCCGATGTCAGAGCGAGTTGATCTTACGAGGTTCAAGATTTATCAGAGGGCACAGCTCTAGCCAGGTTTACTTCCGTAATCCATTCACATTTTACTCCAGCTTTGTTATGATGATTTTCAACAGCTGCGACATCAGGGGCATCCAGTATGCAAAAGCAAACATTTGCCTCCTTATTATACAACAAATTTACATGACTGACGCCGAACTCATCTGCAGGAGCATTACAAAGCTCCTTTAAATGCTCTTCTGTGAAAGGGACCTTATGGACATCCAGAAATA
>DAOM01000192.1:5280-5833 GCA_002501855.1 Candidatus Nitrosopolaris nunavutensis | reverse complement strand
AGATGCTCAATATTAGGGAAGTAGTAGTGCTTATGATATAAAGGCCTTGTATTCTGACTTCTATTTTGATATCACTACTTTTCAAATCATCAGAATCTGACCTGTTTATAACCTGTAATGAGTTTGAAAAACGTTTATGTTGACCTTCCAAAGGATACTTTCCAACATGGATTGAATCTTCAATCATCTGACATAGTTGTGAAATCTTCACAGCTATTTAATTTGCCAATTCTAAACTTTAATCTTTCGTTAAGCTCATCGTGGATGCTGCGTGTTCTCTTTATTTCTTGCCTAACATTGCTGCATGGCTTCCTTTTGAATATGGCCATTGACAAAAGAAACCTTGAAGATCATATATTGTTGATATTCTATAATGGATAAGCTTTTGTTGGATGATGCGATATGAAGATACAAGAGCTGGCTCATGTAAGGGGTTGATTGGAAACCTCGATAGCAGTTGTTGCCAACCGATGCGTTTTCTACCACATGACGCTATGGGGCTACATCATCTTACATTGCAATTTAATTTACATGCACTCTTTACATCGCGTGC
>DAOM01000192.1:0-4950 GCA_002501855.1 Candidatus Nitrosopolaris nunavutensis | reverse complement strand
TGGAATGTCATTGAAGATAAATTTAGAATTTAGGTATGCTTTTATGTTTCAAATTGAATATAAGCCCTAGTTGATGATCTAAAACTATGACATACTATGAGGAAGTTCGGGAGCTGGACCGGAACCCTATGATGGTTCTTGGTTTTGTGTATTAACTGATAAGAATCATTTATGCCAACATACTTTTCCGTAATGACAATACACCAAGCACTCCAGCAAGAATAGCAGTTGCACCTAGTACAGATAAATCCAGTGCTAGTCCTTCATTAGAACTATAAAAGATCGCCATCTGTAGAGCATGAGTGCCATAGAAGATAGGGACAAAATGAGAAATTGTCTGAAGCCACGTTGGAAGAAAGGCAGCCACAGTTATACCACCACTAAGGAAAAAAAGATCTATAGACAGAGGGATACCGATGGCTGTAACCCTCTGGAACCGGCGTGAAGCTGCACCTATAGCTACTCCCAGACCCGCACTAGCTAGTGCTATTAGCAGAACTATCACCAGCGTAGAAAGCCAGTAAATCGTACCTGCAGGTCGCAGATAACCGGAAGCCGCACCTACCACAAGCACGACAGCCGCTATAAGTAGTGTGGTAATCCAGCCTGATAGTAGCTTACCAGCGATAATAGCAGCCTTAGAAATGGGTGCTAGCAGGAGTTCCTTTATTGTAGAATCTTCCCATTCTCTTGCAGTAGCCAGTCCCGCGTTGACGATACCTGCCGTAGTTAATAGAAGTACCAGATTTGGGACCAGCTCGAACCTAAGGAGATCTATATCCTGACTTCGCAAATCTGTCTCTTTGACACGGATTTGGATGGGGCTATTGTTTCCATTAATGGCGCTCTGACCAGCATAGAACATTGTAATAGCAGCCGGCAGAGAACGACGTAGGTCGTTCGTAAAATCAAGGTTTAGATTGTTGATATGAATGGTAACTGGGTCCGGTTTTTTAGCATTGTAAGCAGCGTCAAAATTGCTAGGGATTGTTATAACTGCTGCCACCTTGACTTGCTTCAATGCATCCTCTGCCTTTTGTGGCGCTATAGTTATCATAGCTACCTTAAATGCACCAGAATCGCTAAGAATGTTAATAAGTTCTTGAGCATGAGGGCCGCTATCTTGTACTACTAGCGCGACTGGGTTGCGTCCTACCGCCTGAGCTCCGAAATACAAGATAACCATAAATGCAATTGCTGGAAGAACAGTGGCGGCAATTGATGTTGGCTGCCGCAGCCATACGCTAATGTCCTTTCGTACGATAGCTAGGATCGGAAACAGGCTGTTAATCAATGCACAACTCCTCTTCCTCTACCATTGATAAGTGTAAGAGCACTTATGGCTACTATGACGGCAGCAAACCCTGCTAATATGAATCCATTAATTGCAGGGCTTGTAGAAGTAGTGGTAAAGTTATGAAAGGCATGTTGCAAGATGGCAATGCCGTAGTATACCGGTTGTAATTGAGTTATAGTTGCTGTGACCTGATCGCCCCATATAGCTGGGCCGAAAGCACCACTTATGAAAAAGACTGGAATAGATAGACCTATGCTAAGTGGGATGACAGCTTGGCGACGACGGACTAGAGTACCTATAAGTGATCCCAAGGCAACGAATGTTATCATGAGTAACAAGACGAAATCAAATAACTCATCCCAATGTTCTGGCCAGACACCAATAAGAAATACAATCACTATTATCATAACAACAACCGAAAGGGAATTGAGTAGAAGAGCACCAAGAATTTTACCAATTTGAATGGCCCACAGGCTAGCCGGTGCGAGCATCAGTTCCTTTATTGTCCCTTTCTCGTATTCTCTGGCGGCGTTTGATCCTGCTTGAAGTAGTCCACCGAGCATGACGCTGACAACCATAAGGCTGACAACTAAATATTGGACATAGCCTGTGTCATGAAAATAGGTATCGACTTCATGAGCTCTAATTACTACTTGATTAGGAAAAGCACTGGCATAAAATGAGGTTATTGCCAATGGCACCGCTCTGCGTATATCGTTTGTAAAGTCTACTTGAAGGTTATTGAGAACAACTTGTAACTGTGTCTGTTTGCCTTGACGTAACAATGAGTCAAAGCTACCAGGCACAGTTACGATTGCTACAATCTGGCCTTTTTTCATCAGGTTCTGTGCATCGGCATTTGTAGTTTGTTGAATGATAAAAGAATGAGAGTGCTCCATTGCTGAGAGAAATTGTTGGGCGTATGGACCTTTGTCTTCGAGAACTATAGCGGTCGGAGCTTGACCACCAGTCAGAGCAAACAAAAGAAAAAGCAGAAGGAAGTTAATAGGAATAATAATACTTGTTATCATAAATGCTCGTTCAGTTAAGGAGCTTCGTATATCTTTTATCGCCATTACCCAGATAACAAGGAGGGAACGATATGCCGGGTAAATGTTCAATATGTTCATCTGTTACTCGCCTCTAATCTCTTAAGCCACTCCCAGTCAAACTCAAGAATATTTCTTCCAGATTTGGTTCTCTCTGCGAGATTTTCTTGATGTTTATCTCCTGGGTTACAAGTGTAATAAGCTGTCCTGTTAAAGAAAGTTCATCTCCGCTCATAGTTACCTTGAGTATTTTGTCCTTTTGAATTACTTCGCTTACACCAGGTAGGATACTAAGCTTTGCAGAAAGCTGTGGCGAAACGGATGATGCTGTTTCTATCTCCATGACGGTATCACCATATCTTCGTTTCAAGTTGATTGGGGTGTCTAAGGCAACTAACTTGCCATGATCGATAATAGCGAGTCTATCACATAATGCGTTAGCCTCTTCCAAATAGTTCGTTGTTAGGAGAACAGTCTTGCCTTCCTTCTTCTTGAGATCAAGGATATAGTTCCAAATAGCTCTACGGCTCTGAACATCTACTCCCAATGTTGGCTCATCAAGGTACAGTAGCAAAGGATCATGAAGAAGTGCTCGCGCAAGGGCAAGTCTACGCTTCATACCCCCGGAAAAAGAACTAACACGACTATGACGGCGCTCATATAGCTGTACCAGGTTGAGCATGTCCGTGATCTTCCTATCACGCTCAGACCTACGCACACCGTACAGCGTCGCATGGATAGACAAATTTGTCCAGGCATCGAGTTCTTCATACAGGGCAGTTTCCTGCGGCACTGAACCGAGAGCAGCGTATACGACTCTAGTATCGTGCATAATGTTGTGTCCAAGTACTTTTGCCTCACCAGAAGTAGGTTTTGACAATCCACTGATCATGTTGATGATTGTAGTTTTTCCAGATCCATTGGGTCCTAGCAGACCGAAAATCTCCCCCCTCCTCACTGTAAGTGAAAATCCATCTACAGCTGTAAAGTCTCCAAAACGCTTTGTCAACCTGTTCAGTTCAATTGCTGGGCTAGTATTTTCTGTCTGCTTCATAGAATGTTGTGCCCTAGCGTGTTTGTCTGTCGCAGTAATTCAGGATCAGCTAGACCTAGTTGCATCATAAAGCTAAGGTCATCACGAATTGCTTTGTGTTCTGCTCTCTTACCCTCTTCAATTCGATATATGTGGATTGCATCGTAGGATATGCTACGTCCAGTTGGAGGAATAACAAAAAAGTTTCCTGTATGTTTGCCACTTGCATTTGCAGCAATTATCTCTTGTACATCATAGTGAAGACCAGTAAATGTACTTCGTAGAGACTGGACAACGTCTATAGATCCATCTGGACTTCTAATCTTTGATCTATATGAGTATGAACACCCTTGAGATGCAAAGTTGACATAATACGGGCTTGTAGGTTTGTTAACGTTGCTCAAATCTACAGTATTAATGGTTTCGAAATCTTGTCGAACTAGCCTTATGTTTTCTTGTATCGAGTTTGTTGTTCCTTTGTCCATTTTGTCTTCTCCACTCTTCTCCTCTTTTACTGTTTCATTGCAGAAAGTTCGGGAACACTTTCATTGTTAGAATGCATCGTCTTCGATTGTGTCTGTCATGTTATTTATGGTTTAGTGAGCTACCATTGATATAATGAAATCTCGTGATAAGTATGACATATTTTCAGATATCCTAAAGGAGGCTGGTCGTGGAAAATAAGGGATCAAGAATGACCGAAGTAATTAAGGAAGCATCCTTGAATCTAGTAAGCAAAAGAGAATGCTCGAAATTCGTCTGCTAGAATCCAAAAGCCAAGAAAATACTTTAAAAACTACTGTAAAAGAGTTTTTTTTTATGCAAGATCACGAGAATATGATCCTAAAGCATAGTCCGGACTTTTTGACATATTCTGGTTTTTTTAGCTTGCCAAAATTCTTTTTGAAGTATAATTTGACGAAATCTATCTAAAATGGGGAGAGATCTAGTCTATGAAGCTCCGTGTATTATAACTAGTTGTAGTACTTACATAGATAGGTGTCACTTTCAAATACCCACATAGGTGACACTTTTCTGCTTGGTATTATTTCTGTTATGCCGATTTCGCATATCTGGCTCACAGTCAAGCTGTGATTAGGTTCAGTCAGTTAGAAAAAATAAGCAAGAACTTTCATGATGCTTAAAATGCAACAAGGATCAGAAATCCTAACCTTAATCCATTAAAGGATGCAAGAATTACTATCTTACTAATTTCTATATTGTAGTAGATAGTATTTAAAATATTTAGCAAGGATTTATGAGTTATTTGAATCAGATTGGTGGGATAAGATGACGCGAGAGGCAAAGTACATCATGACATCAAAAAACAGACCAGCTACTACAGCATGGTCGAGGCAGAAGCCTCTCGCGTACATAAAATAAAATATCGTCATGTTCAATCACAAATTTGGACCTGCTTCATCCTTATCTTTACATACTTTTTCGTAGAAATGATCCATGAATTCCGTTAGCATTGAGTGAGTTTCATGATCTTTTGTTCGCATGTAATAGTAAAGTTCTTCTTTACCTGCGTGATGATCTACACCGACAGATTGTGCAAGCTGTAAAGA
>DAOM01000248.1 GCA_002501855.1 Candidatus Nitrosopolaris nunavutensis | reverse complement strand
CTCAAAAACTGAATCAATCTATCATCAACTGTTATAGACTTCGTCCCCCTATACTAAATATAATAAATAACTGAGAGACGAGTGTTTTTTAAACCTTGTCCTTTAACTCAACTTGTATGGCGATGAAAAAACAAATATCACATGTAAGAAACCGGTGCAGATTTCTACCTTTCACAATACAGGGCTAAACAAAGGTTAAAATTTTCATACGGCTATTAGTTATAAGAATGTCCAGGGCTATGCTGAGCTATGATAAAGGCACAATATCGATACAAGGTGTAGCACATATTCCTTATTCTAATTTAGATCCCCGCACAAACATGCTGAGAGCTTTTGCACTATATTCTAAAGATTTTCTAGATTATCTTGTGAATGTGAATTTGAGTGATTGACGGATAATCGTTTGACTTGCAAGATAAAAGATACAACGCAAGTGTGACATGACATGCTTCCGCTCCAACTACTCAGAGTCAAAATTTCAGATAAAGGGAAAAACATTGCCCCAATCTTTTGTACCTCGGATGAAGACGTATCGTTGGCAGCTGATATAATCGGAGAGTTCGAAGAATCATGGAAGAAAAGAGATAGAAAAGGACTCCTTACAGATCGAATTGGACTAATCGAAAGTAAACACGGAGACTATAAACTCGTCAGGGGCATTTCTACCTTACTTGAAAGAAGGTGTACGTTTCTTAACAGTAGTGAACAGTCAAGGAAAAATGGTATTGATTCGGTTCACCTCATGATTGAACCTGATATAATAAGGCGAAGTTTATTCGAAGAATCATCTAAATCTGATTTTGCATTAACTATTCTTAGAAGAGAAGAGATAATTCAATCTGTCGCGAGGCAGCTAGGTGTAGATAAGGAAAATGTGCTAAATCAAATGTGGAGTGACCTAGATGAGAACTTAGTTGTGGAGAATTTCGATGGAATAACGCCGGCAATCCTTGTGGCATGGTATAACCTCGCCCTCATACAGACACTCTTATTTAGCTGCACAACTCTACAAGTCGCTCTACATGGAGGGTCGAGCTGGAAACGAGTGCTAAGAGATGTCAAAAGAGTAGGCCTAATGTATAATATTCGAAACCAACCAAGCACATTAGTCGATCGGACCTCTAAAAATACGATTTATCATGGTGATACAGTTGTGTGTTCTCTCGATGGTCCACAAAGCATGTTCAAGGTGACGGAAATCTACGGCACGGCGATTGCGAAATTACTTCCGTCTATAATTTCTGCAGAATCATGGTCGCTGCAGGCATGGATTATCAGGAAGTCAGTATCTGTAGGAAGGAAAATGTATGAATTTCACATCTCAAAAGAGGATGCACCTCAATTAATGGCATTGCCTGGTCATAACAATAGTAAGAAGCTAACTGCCAAATCTGGTTCGTCCTTTGATAGCACTGTTGAAGAAAAATTTGCGATAAAATTCCAGCAATTTCGCACAGGCTGGACCTTGATAAGGGAGCCGGACCCGATCATTTTGGACAATGATAAGGCATTCATCCCAGACTTTATGTTTGAAAGGTACGGCCGTCGCATATATTTAGAGATAGTCGGCTTTTGGACTACGGAATATATCGAGCGAAAGATCGGCAAACTAACACGAATTTCTTCTGCGAATAAGCAACTGTACAAAGATGACAAACTGGATATCTTTTTGGCAGTGAATAGCGATTATTACACCGCTTCCAAGTATAAAAAAGTCGAAAAGGATCTCATCTCGAGACTGGGTTCATTAGTACAAAAGGATCATTTGATACTTTATAAAAACGGTCAAGTGCCCCTGAAGGCAATCCTTTCGTACTTGAAGTCAATTGATCAGGAGATGATTCGAAGGATAGCAAGCACCGCCTCGAATGATTTGCTAGCAGAGATAGACCGTCTTACCATTGGTATTACTCAGGATAATAACGAAGACGATAGCAGAACTGATGGAGGCAGCTTCGGCGGCATAGTATCGATAGGCGAGTTAGCTGAAAAATATAATATCCCTTCTGATTCGGTGCTAATAGCTCTTCGATCTAGGGAGGCAGGAAATGTAAATGTAAATGATAACGGGCGTAGTTACCTAATTGTTGGAACATATCTAATATCGCGTTCTAAAATATTGGAACTAGAGAAATCTTTGAATTCTATCTCAAGGTTCATGGATGCTATTTTCCTTTTTAAAAAGTATAATGTACCCGAATCTTGCCATGTCGATCTCCTTTCAAAATTAGGCTATGATATAATATGGAGAGGCATAGATTCAACTAATGCATCAATTGAAACAAGAAAAAGATAGGTCGCTGCAGTTCCATCCCGAGGATCGAGATAGTCGCGATAATCGGTAATCAGAGCACTTAGCGAGGTATTAGGTACATGGTATTTGAGAGAAAAAAGATAGGACCCCCCTACTGCAGCTAATGTTTTTAATAAAGATTCACCATGATTGTGCAAGCCGAGGGGTCGTTGTCTAGCTTGGTATGATGCCAGCCTCGGGCGCTGGAGATCGTCGGTTCAAATCCGGCCGGCCCCATTAGTCAAAAAAGAAGTAAAATATGCAATATAGCACAAGATGAATTGGCTGGAACTGTTTCATCTTCTAGATTTAAATTATCCCAAACCACTAAACTTGATATGGCGGAAGCACAACCACAACAAAACCCACAAGTTCATAGAGATGGTCCACGCGACGCGGTATACATAGGAAAGAAGCCTTTGATGGCATACGTGACTTCAACACTCATCCAACTAGCTAATCAGCCGTCGGTAACGATCAAGGCACGAGGGTTAAGCATTGGTAGAGCAGTAGATGTTTCACAGATTATCCTAAAGAGGATGGAGAACGCCGGCTACAGGGTAGGCGAGGTAAGAATTGGGTCTGAGACGGTGCAATCAGAAGACGGCAGAACACGGAATGTCTCCACAATCGAGATAGAAGTAAAGCGAGTGTCATAAGGGCCTTTTCGACCCTTTTTGTTATTTATATGTCCGCTAGCGTTTACTATAACTGATGGAAAGAGTGGCGGCGATCTACCTAGCACACTTGAATCCCTTTACCAATACCCATCGACATATCATTTCTCTATTATTGCAGCGAGACTACAATGTTTACGTTTATCCCGTAAGGTTTTTGAAAAATCATAAAGAGATCAATACACGCAGTTTCCCTTTTCCTTATCACATAAGGAAGGCAATGATTGAATCGGTTTTCGGAAATAATAAGTCCATCACCGTTTCTCCGGATTACTCGCTAGTCTCGCCATTCGTAAGATATTTGCCACCCTTAATTTCTCCATTCTCCTGGATATTAAGAAATCAAATTCTCCGAAATGTTAGGGAAGAAAAGTTCATCACATATACAGGGGATGTTGCTGAAAGAATTACTTTGTCTGTCTTTAAGCTTAATCCCATAAAAGCCCGTCGGTTTGCAGGCTCAGCTTCTGCTGTGAAGGAAATGCTCTACGACCAAATTACTCCCAAATTTTCAAACGGTTCGCGCAGTGAACAAAGACATGAGGAACAAAATTGGCGGGATATGGTACCAAGCGGAGTCGCAGACTTGATCGAGCATAATTGGCAGATTGTTGAGAAATTTGCAAGATCATCCGATAGCACCTTGAGGGTGATGGGGATGAAAATTCCAAAAGAAGGCTTTGTTTAACTTTTGAAGATTTTTATAATCCGCGAATTGACTCTGCCATAAATGAGAACAAAAGGCGCTGACTTCATCTGGATTGATGGCAAAATTGTAAAATGGGAAGAAGCGACCGTTCCAGTTACTACTCACGCTCTACACTATGGAACTTCAGTTTTTGAGGGCATTCGTGCATATTCATCAAAAAATAATCTTCATGTATTTAGATTGAGAGAACATATGGACAGACTCCGTCACTCGGCTGCAGTCTATTCCATTGCAATGAATTATTCAGCAAAGGAATTAGAGGAGGCAACTTTAGAGTTATTGAAAAAAAATCGGATGAAAGAATCATGTTATATCCGACCGTTAGCATTTGTAGGACAGCACGGTATTGATTTGAATGTAACGAGGGATTCTCCTACGCATGTTGTGATAATAGTATTCCCATTTGCGAAGTATTTTAAAGTAGAAGGCATTAGTGCCTGTATTTCTTCATGGCGCAGAATTCATGATTCCTCCACACCGCCAATGGCAAAAGCTGCTGGCAACTATCTTAATTCAGTACTTGCAACTCAAGAGAGCAATAGGAACGGCTATGACGAATCAGTGATGCTGGACAGAGATGGGAATGTGAGTGAAGCGTCGGGAGAGAATATCTTCATCGTCAGAAACAACAAAATATATACACCATATATAGCTGGATCTGCCTTAGAAGGTATTACACGTGACGCTGCAATAGCTATAGCCAAGAATCTGGGATATGAGGTAATGGAGCGTCCCATTTCTCGCACCGAACTATACATGGCATCGGAGCTGTTTCTCACAGGGACTGCAGCAGAAATCGTAGCTATAATCGATATAGATGGTCGCGTAGTAGGTGATGGTAAGGAGGGTCCTGTGACCGGTAGAATTCGTACTACCTATTCAAAAATCGTAACAGCAGAGCTCGCAGAGTACACCAGGTGGCTAACATCTGTATGGTGAAAACAGAGGACAAACGAAGATTCGCAGTAATAGGAGTTGGCGGATGGGGTAAGAACCACGCGAGAGTCTTGCATGAAATTGGCGTCCTCGCGTCAATATGTGATAACGATGAATTGCGTGCAAGAGAACTGGCCACGCTTTATGACGCAAAGCCTTATTTTTCGCTCGAGCAATTGCTAGAAAATGAAGTTCCTTTAGACGGCTGCATAGTCTGCACCCCTACCAAGACGCACTTCGCTATGGCAAAAAAGATAATGGAAAAGGGAGTTCACGTTTTTGTCGAGAAACCGTTAGCATTCTCCTCGTTTGAATGCGAACAGATGATCGAAATAGCTAAGAAAAGAAAAGTGATCTTGACGTCCGGGTATATCGAAAGGTTCAATCCCGCCATTCAGGATGTTAAGCAGATTATAGATAATCACAAATACGGTGATCTACTAATGATGGAGTTTCATAGAGAAAACAGAATGCCCTTACATATTCGAGACGTCGGCATAATTTACGATACATCCGTCCACGATATTGATACTGCAATGTACCTGTTCAATAGTACGCCTCATGTTGTTTTTGCACGTTCCGGTACAAAATTTCATTCGTATGAAGATTTTGCGACTATTATGCTAGGCTTTGACGAGCAGAGGGTCGCAATTATCGCATCCAATTGGATCACTCCGAACCGAGTAAGAAAGTTTAGCGCAGTCTGCACCGAGGGTATCATTACCGGAGACTATATCACTCAAAGGATCAAAATAGATTATGAAGAGGCTACGATAATACCGCGTCGCGGTAAATTTAAAGAACCGCTAACATTAGAATTGCAAAGTTTTCTCGACGTTGTCGCCGGAAAAATCAGAGAACCTGTAGTAACTCCTGAAGACGCAAGGAATGTTACTAAGGTAGCGGAAGCAGCACTTTTGTCGAGCAACACCGGCTCGCCGATCTATATGGATTTGAAATAGAGATGAGAAAAGCCATGCTTGATATCTTGGCGTGTCCTATCGACAAGCATTATCCACTGGAACTATTTGAACTAAATACCCGGCTCGAAGAAGGTTCCGGTACAGACACGGCCATAATTGAGGGTATTTTATTTTGCGGCAAATGTCTTCGTTTCTTTCCGATTGTGGACGAAATCCCCGTAATGTTGCCGGACGAATTGCGCGAAAGGCAATCGGAAATAGATTTTTTACAGAAGTGGAGAAATAAAATCCCTGACAAAGTTATAAAGTCCGGTAATCCTTGGCATCTGTAGAGGCGTTCTTGAATGAGCCAAAATAACTCCACTTCAACAATAACGAATTACATCTCTAAATCTGCAAAAATTGGCCAGAACGTCAAGATCTGGCATTTTGCATACGTAGGGGATGATACGGAAATAGGAGACAACGTGATGATTGGTTCGCTATCACATGTTGACTATAAAGTAAAAATAGGCGAAAATACTCGAATTGAAGGATCTGTCTATATTCCACCTTTAACAACAATCGGCAAGAATGTCTTCATCGGACCTGGGGCAACTTTCACAAACGATCCTTATCCTATGAGTCCTAAAATGAGCGGGGTCATAGTAGAAGAAGGAGCTATCATAGGAAGCAGAGCAGTTATAAGGCCCGGGGTAAGGGTGGGAGAAGGTAGCGTCGTAGCGATGGGGGCAGTGGTGACAAAAGATGTGCCACCAAGAATGGTTGTGATGGGGCACCCTGCAAGGGTGAAGTATTCGAGAGCAGAATACGACAAGAAAAAAGCCGAGTGGTTAGCGTCGAGTTAAATATTTCTCGTCATAAGTAAGTTCCTTACTTTCTAAACCAGGATGATTTAATACCTAACCTGTGGTTTCACAAACAGGATTGGCCTTCATCATAATAAAATCTGGATTCTGTTTATTCTTTGTCATAATTCTAGCGAAATCTAATTTAGAGCACGCTACTACTATCCTTGTCTTTTCGGTTGGATATAGATCGAATACCGACCACGGCTGGCGTTCCACATCTCCTATGTAATCCTTCAGTTTAGATTCAAGAGACGATAAAAGTTCAATCTTATCTCCGCGCATCTCATAGGGATCTAGCGTCCATGCGATAGATACTTTGGTCCTGCTAGCCTTTAGATCCCGTTTCTTCAACAAATCTCGGATCTCGTCTATTAAATGTTTAATGTAACCTTCAGTCCCCTTTATGCTCCCATTTACCAGATACATCAATGGTCCTGCTCCTCCAAGTGAGGAGCCTATGGCCCGCAGATCATAAAGGCCGTTGGCAATATCGTCTATGTAAAGGTCGCTGAATGCTCGATTTATCGGCTCGCTCTTGATATTGGTAAGTTTGAGGTTTTTGCAGATCTCTAACACGCTTGCCATATGGGCATAATGCCCCAAGATCTGTATTGAATGCATAAATTCCGCGGAAATAATATCAATGTAATTTAACCGACCCTTAATGTCGGGATCGTATAACATCTTGGAAATTTCAGCATCTTGTTTGGAATTCAAAGACCCAACAATGATTTCAGGAGATGAAATGAGCTCTTGGTTGATTGGCATGTAATAATAGAAAATATCTTTTCCGACACTCATTCCAGTAATATGTTCAATCAAGGCCATGTTTTCGTTATTCCCTCCGATTCCTGTAGGTAGAGTGTAGATCACAGAGGTGCCTTTTCTGATTGCCTTAGTCGCGTCTCTAAATTTAGATGTGACATCACTTTTTACTTCTTGTCCTACTTTTCGAATCTTTGGTGCAAAGAAAATGTATGATGCCTCACTGACTGCGACGTCCACGGGCTCGAGCGCAAGCAGAGGTTCGTCTTCTATCAGCGAGCTTACATCCGGGTAGGTTCTGGCAATATCAGGTTTTAACGAAATAGCCATTCGGGCTGCCTCATCTATCAATGAAACCTTGAAACCTTTAACGGCTATTGAAGAGGCAATGCGATATCCTTCTGTGCTCAGTCCATAAACGGCTGTCGTTATTTGCGATGTGCTCCCAGTCACTTCGTTGCACAAGCCTCCTTCGATATTATAAATGGAATTTTTATTTTCTCTCCAGAGCTATCTAAAGGACGGTTAAAGAAAAGTTTTTTCCATCCCATCCCACTAAGTGTTGTTATCCTTGAGAATTTGGTTCGACATCTTGACGCCAAAGCAAGTGATGTTTTTTGGTCCCGCAGTAACTTTGCTTCGTGAATCCGATCACGAGTTACTCTGTACGTCTAGACATTATAGAGAAGCCGTAGAACTAGCCAACGTCAAAAACCTCAAACTCAAAATTGTTGGCAGACATGGCGGCGCAGAAAGATACCAAAAGCTGCGAGAAAGTGCATCTAGGATTTTTGAACTCGCCGGTTTGATAAATAAGTTTGAACCTGATTTCGCGATCACATTCTCATCTCCTGAAGCATCACGGGTGGCATATGGACTTGGAATTAGACACATTGGATTTAACGATTCTCCACACGCAGAAGCGGTCTCGAAGCTCACTATCCCACTCACCTATCATCTTTTCAGTCCATGGGTGATCCCCATTTCTGCGTGGCTTCCGTTCGGTATTTCAAAGACAAAGATAACACAGTACAGGGCTCTGGATCCTGTTGCATGGCTCAAGCGGGATCCGTCGCCATCGTCATCTGTACCTCCTGCATGCTTACGAGAATTGAACCTTGACCCCCGGAAAAAAATTGTTCTGATTAGGCTCGAAGAAACGAAGGCATCATACATAGCAGACAAGATGTTAGAAAACCGCATTTCTATGGTGGATGCCCTAGTAAATAACTTACACAATTCAATCAATATCGTTATTCTATGTAGATATGAAGAACAAATACGACAGTTAATGGAGAGGTATGAAGCAAGGGCCTTCATACTCAGAAACGTTGTCGATGGAATTCCTCTGATAGCTTCAGCAGACGTGTTCATAGGGGCAGGAGGAACAATGACTTCCGAGGCCTCGCTTGTTGGAACGCCTACTATTTCTATCTCGCCAATTCGATTTTATGTAGAGAAATATCTCGTGTCTTCAGGGCTGGTGAAGAGGGCATCAAATTCGATCGAACTAGTAAGATTGACCAACAGGATGCTAAAGGATGAGAAGTATAAGAAAAAACAGAAAAGACTGGCGGCGCGCATTTTCGACAAAATGGAAGATCCCTTAGACAAAATGCTCTCGTATCTGAACATAAGCACGCAACATTCTAAAGATGGTAATATATAGGGAAAAATACGCCCGGAAGCCCGGTAGAGGACTGACAGTTCTGCCGATTGTAGTGGCCAAGCATAGAGGCCTTTGGAGCCTTTGACCCCAGTTCGAATCTGGGCCGGGCTATTCTTGTGAATCACTTTTTTTGATAGCTTCAACGAAGCCGCGCAGTTATGATGACCGAACTGATGAATCGCTCCCAACTCTTACCTATCTGGGATTTTTTTTGTCCGACCGACCCATCCCCTGAAAGTCATTTCTGCATGTCAGAAAAGGGATTACTATGTAAATGACCCGCGGACAACTCTGTTATTGCTACCATCTTGCCGGCATGCTCCAACAATCTAATAATACGCTTATTTTCTTCAGGCCTTTTTTGAATAATTATTCACCATTCTCGTGAGATTTTTGAATGCTTCGTCCACAAGTCCCTTACGTTTTGCGATTCGCTTCGAATAGTCCGACAATCTTCTTCTCGAAAGTTTAACCATATTCTGCTCCTGCATTGGATTTGGGGAACCTAAAGATTGTCGTGAACTAATTGATTTTTGTGGAGCGGCTTCCTTTATGTCCTTCAACACTTCTTCTGCCGATAACTTAGACCCCAAGCTTTCAAGCACTTCCCTGATATCTTCCTCTCGAAGCATTCGGAGGGGTTGTCTATTATTACCTATCGCTTTTTGCACCAGTAACCCCATCACTTTATGGGCGGTTCGGAAAGATATCCCATTTTTGATAGCCAATAGTTCTGCGAGATCGAATGAGATAGCATAGCTGCTACTGGATGCATGCTGCATCCTTTCCTTGTTTATGATCAGCGATTTCACAACATAATTCATGATTTTCAGTGCCTGAGTCGTCGTAGCAGAGGCTTGCCATAATGATGTTTTTATCTCCTGCATATCCCTGCTATATCCTGATGGAATAGCCTTGATAATGGTGATCATTGTAAGCAAATTACCAGACACTGTTCCTGCCTTTGCTCTTAGTAGTTCGAGAGGATCAGGATTTTTTTTGTGAGGCATTGCACTGGATGATGAGCTAAATTCATCTGAAATATCCAGATAACCGAACTCATCGGTCGACCAGATTATAAAATCTTCTGTCATTCTGCTTAATGTAAGCATTATAATGGTGAGTTCCATCGTATATTCGATAATTGTATCACGCGAACTAGTAGCGTCGATGGAATTTCTTACGATTCCCTTAAATCCAAGCAATCTGGCAGTCTTCTGCCTGTCAAGTTTTATCCTTGACCCTCCTATAGCACCGGCACCGAGCGGAGATTGATTAATCCTTACGTAAGTAATGTACAGCCTGTCCATATCCCTAAAGAGAGAATCTGCGTACGATAATGCGAAATGTGAAAAGGTACCGATTTGTGCCTGTCGTAGATGGGTATACATTGGCATAATAGTGTCAATATTTTCGGCTGCGTTTTTAAGGAGTGAAGTAATTAGAGTAATTATCTTCTCGCATATTTCAGTTATGTCATCTCGGACCTTCATACGAATGTCTAACATAACCTGATCATTCCTTGAGCGACCGATCTGTATTTTCCCGCCAATGTCGACGCCGGTTTGTTGTATGATAAGAGATTCGATAGACTCGTGGATATCTTCGACATCTCCAGTAGCTAGCATCGCCGGTTTGTGCCTGATTTGTTCCAATGCCACCAAAATCTTTTTTGTTTCATGCAAAGTCAATATTCCGATATCATGTAGCATTATGACATGCGCTTCACTTCCCAGTATGTCATAATGTAATATTTGCTGATCGTCATTCAGGGAAGACAGAAAATTTAACATATCTTTGTCAAGATTGCCCTTCGGCCTTGAACGATACACACATTGTCAACATCGACGGTTTATTTTAATATTATAATAGTTAAAGCAGAATTATGTTACTTGTTATTGGTAACGCGCAATAGGAGGTAGACAACGTCGAGATGTTTGAAATACAAAATAGGCAGTTCGTATGGGTCGACTATTTTGCTATGCAATAGTTATATATGGATCACGAGAAAAATTAATCGTAATGAGCCAAGATATTCAGCAGACGCGTAGGCAAATATTCGATGAATTAACCAAGATAGTGGACCCTGAAATAGGCGTTTCCATTATGGAATTGGAGTTGGTCGACAAGGTTGATATCAATAAAGGCAACATAGATATAGATCTGCATTTGACAAGTCCTTTCTGTCCTGCCGTATTTGGTTTCAAGATAGCACAGGACGTCCGGGATAATGTGTACAGATTGCCTGGTATTGAAGAGGTCAAAGTAAGTGTCAGCAACCACTTTATGGCGGATGCAATAAACAAACAAGTAAATGAAAGTACGCCTCCAGCAAAAGCCTAGAATCTACCGCATTCTAGGTTAGGTTATTTGGTTGCCGTGGCTGTGATGTTTCAGCTCTGCGATTTTCTTATTATGTTTTGAAAAGCTCATCATATGACCCCTAAGTAGTTGTATCCCTAAAGCTGGGTCTACTCCTTTTGGGCATACGCTGCTGCAGGACCCAGCGAAATGGCATCTCCATATTCCGTGTTTGTCATCAATAGCTTTCATATCTTCACGTGAACCAATATCTCTGGTATCTGCCGAATATCTATAAGCTTGCACCAAGGCTTGCGGCCCTGGGAATTTCGTGTCGGTCGCCACCGTGGGGCAAGCTGAGTAACATAAGCCACATTTGATGCAATTTGAGGACTGCAGATATTCGTCTACGTCTCGTGGACTCTGTATGAATTCTGACAATTCCTTACTATCTCGAATATCTGCGTTCTGATTTATTATATAGGGCCTTACACTCTTGTGATGGCTAAAAAATTGGTAAAAGTCGGTTACTAGGTCTCGTATAAGTGGGAAGTTTGTCAAGGGCTCACAGCTGATTACCCCGGATTCCAATTCTGATACGTTTGTATAGCATGCAAGTCGAGGTATTCCATTAATTTTCATTCCGCAAGAGCCGCATGATGCCATTCTGCAAGAGTACCTGATGCCTATGCTAGTGTCCTTGTAAGACTTTGCATATAGAAGAGCGTCGAGTACTGTTGTCCAGCGCTGAATGGGCACCTCAAATGTATCATAGTGAGCGGAATCTCCAACGGCCTTGTTCGCTCTATATACTCTCAGCACTATACTACTGCGGGCTCTCAATGACTTCTTACTTCTCTCGAGCTTGTTACCTGTTCTTAACATAGATATTTTTTTTATGATACCACTCATTTCATTCTACTCCAAGTCCATTAGCGATAATTATCGTTCTAGTACCGAACGCAATTATGGCTATCATTGCAGCAATCGTAGATATCGTTACACCATTTTCCCATGTCCTATTCTGTCGTAATTCTAGCAATATAATTCGTAGGCCATTGAAGCCATGGATAGCGAGGAGCACAAGTATCGATTCCAGTAGAACCACATATGGCAAGTTATGGTAATTTGCAACTACGTTTGAGTACTGCAGGCTCATATGGAATGGCATTATCAAACGCATTAGAATATGAACTGCGACTACGAATAACGCCGCTAGTCCTGTGATGTAATGTATCCTCATTATTTGTCTTTCGCGCAGCATATTTCCATCACACTATATTCTGATTTTCTTTTACTCTCCGCCGAAGAGCACGTTACCGCCATAGAACATTGCGACCGCTGCCAGGATAAGTGCAATCCATATTCCGGATTTCTGCCGGTAATTCAGTGAGAGAGCGTCATATGGATAGTCAGGTCTTCCAGGTCGTCCGAGCCCCCTTCCGGCTTCCGTAAATATCAATCTAATGCCATTTGTAGAATGATAAGTACTTGTCCCGATAACAAGAATCAGAAAGAGATGTCCCCAAGGCGTTTCTGTAAACTGTAACATCGCGTTCCAAGCGCCTGCACCGCCGGTAAGTGAGCTTGTCTCGTATATATGCCCAATGAAGTATATCAAAAGAAATAGGCCCGTTAATCGCTGTAACCAGTAAGACACACGCTCCCAGCCATACCTCGTCGGATTAAGCCACCCCTTTAATCCCTCACGGTTGTTTCGGTCCTCCTCAGCTGTCTTGAAACTGTCTCTTATACACATCTCCGAGCCTACGAGAC
>DAOM01000301.1 GCA_002501855.1 Candidatus Nitrosopolaris nunavutensis | reverse complement strand
GCTTTTGTAGTTCTGAATGTCCCGATAAGATTTGTGTTAATTAATGACGTCCATTGCTCATCAGTCATTTTGTGAAATGGGGTCGGGTCATTAAGGATTCCAGCGTTGTTTACCAGTATATCAACCGTATCAAACGCTGAAACAGTTTCCTCTATAACATTGATAACATCAGCTTCCTTCGTTATATCAGCCTTGACTGCTAAAAGGTTCCTCTTCCCATTGAGATCAGATATAACCTTCGTTAGCCTCGAGCGATCTCTGCCAATCAACACGACCTTAGCACCCTCTAAGAAGAGTCTCTTAGTCGTGGCCTTTCCAACGCCAGTCCCTGCCCCGCTTACTATCGCTACTTTGCCTTTCAGACTCATTGATTGTTACAGCCGGTGGGCTCTTTTTAAGTACTTTTCGGAAGAAACTGAAGTTAGTGAAGATCTTGAAAGGAAGCTATCAAATCAAGTCTGTTTGTGTCTGTGTCCTAGTCTGTGTAATCGTGCAGATCACTTGTGCAACAATGCGTAAAAATACTTTAAGCTCCGCAACATATAGATAACAAATTGGATAATAAAAAGTTGGTTCTAGATACTAGCGTAATAATTGACGGCGAAGTTACCAAAATGATAGAGACAGGAGATATCTCGGGCGCTAGTCAGATTATTATCCCTTTGGCAGTCCTTGACGAATTACAATCCCAGGCTTCCAGTAACCTAGAACATGGTTTCGTGGGATTGAGTGAGATCAAAAAGATACGAGAGCAATGTTCGAAAAAGAAAATAGATCTTTTGTTCGTCGGTGCCAGACCTACTCTTGATGACATTCGTCTAGCAAAACACGGACGAATCGATGCTTTAATTAAAGATGTTGCGATGCGGGAGGGCGCAACACTTGTTACTGCTGACTATGTCCAGGCGCTAGTAGCAGAAGCTCAGGGGGTCCAATCCATACATGTATCGACTCCCGCAAAAACTAGCAATCTAGAGTTTGAAAAATTTTTTGATGAGAATACCATGAGCGTCCACTTGAAGGAAGGTGTACTTCCTATGGGAAAAAAAGGCAAGCCTGGGAATTCCCAACTGGTAAAGTTAGACGAAGAAAGGTGTTCTCATAGTCAACTCACACACATCGTTGAGGAGATATCTGAGGCATCGAGAGTTGAAGGAGTGGGCTCGGTCGAAATCAGCCGGAGTGGTGCAACTGTAATTCAATACGGCAAGTTTCGAATAGCAATAACGAGGCCACCTTTTTCTGACGGGCTTGAAATAACAATTGTCAAACCCATCGTCAAACTCGCTCTAGCTGATTATAATGCTAATGAAAAGTTGATGGATCGATTATCTGGAAAAGCAGAAGGCATTATCATTTCTGGTCCTCCTGGTTCCGGAAAGAGCACTCTTGCTAGCAGCCTCGCCGAGTTCTATTTAGAAAAAGGGAAGATAGTAAAAACTTTCGAATCACCGAGAGACTTGCAGGTTCCAGCAGAAGTTACCCAGTATGGTCCTTTGGAAGGAAGTTTTGACAAAGCAGTTGATATCTTGTTGCTTGTGCGTCCGGATTATACAATTTTTGACGAAGTAAGGCGTGCGCCTGATTTTGAAGTATTTTCCGATATGAGGCTTGCTGGGGTTGGGATGGTAGGTGTTGTCCATGCAAGCAGTCCACTGGATGCTATTCAAAGGTTTATCGGTAAGGTAGAGTTAGGAATGATTCCACACATTATAGATACAATTATCTTCGTCAAGAGCGGAAGTATCCAAAAAGTCTATGACGTTTCCCTTACCGTAAAGGTGCCTACAGGTATGCAAGAGGCTGACCTAGCAAGACCGCTAGTTGAAGTGCGAGATTTCAACACCGGAGAAATTCAATATGAAATCTACACATTTGGAGAAGAAAATGTCGTGGTCCCCATAGCGGAATTAAATAAAAAAATCAAACCCGATGCGACTATACGGAAGCTTGCCGAATCCAAAATTCGAGATGTTATAAGAAGATTTGATTCCGATGCTGAAATAAATATTCTGTCTGAAAACAGAGTACAGATCAAAGTTACCAAAGAGGTGGTTCCGCTGATTATTGGAAGAGGCGGATCTACCGTATCTGAGCTCGAAAAAATGTTAGGAATAAAAATCGATGTCGAGGTGAAAACTCCAGCACTTGGCAATGAAATTAATTTTAACGTTAGCGAAGCCGGTTCCTCGGTAACGATCCTAATTAATCAAGAAGAAATTGGGAAAAATGTTAATATCTACATAGATGATGAATTCGTATTTACCAGCCAGGTTGGAAAGAAATCCAGGATAAAAATTGACAAACGGTCCGAGAACGGCAGAAAGATAATAAACGCGATTTTAGCTGGCCGTAAGATCAGGATTTTTGATAGCAGAGGGTGAGAATAGAATGATTCGTATGTTCAGGGCCGTGAGCGGTTGTACGGTAAACAATACAAATACTAGACCCCACATCAGGGGCTCATTTTGTTATAGTTTCAAACGAGTGGACAATCTGTTCAATCGTTGAGAGGTAATTAGCGTATTGTGCTCTAGACTCAGTATAGGAGAACGTGTATAGCCAATTACTCTTTATCATCAAAATATCCATTGTTTGGAACTGGAGCTGCAATGAAGGATCGGAACTCTTAAAAGTATAAATTAATTGTTGTGCAGGAATACTTCCAACTTCAGTGCTGTTTGATTGCAAAAGATTGAAATCCATCATTGATTGTCTGGCTTTATCGAGAATTGTTTTTGATAATCCGTCTAGTGTAAGTTTGCTTGTGGTCTTTGACACACCTACCAAAAATGAAGGTGGAAATATTTCAAGTTGACTTTGCAAAGGTGAGATGAATTCGATCCTAGAATTGTTCGCAGAGTAGTGTACTATTTTCTTCCAATTTTCAGGGTATTGAAATTTTATCCCTAAGACTGCATCTTGATAGTTCACGAAGCTGCTAGTATTTTGAAAACGGCCTATCGACATATTCGCCTTAACCGCAGATAATAAGTTTGCTGGAGAGATAACAATTGACAGAGTGATAGTGGTAAGAAAAATTGCTAGTGGGGATACTATTTGCATGGCCTATCGTCTCCCGAGATAGATATTTTAAGTTATAGTCTTAATTCTAACTTGAATGGCTGAAGTATAGGAATTAAGGATCGAGATGATTACGAGAGTATGAAGCCATCAACGTCTCTTATTGTCTCTATTTTTCATTTTTCTTCTGGTTTATGCGCTTTGCTCTGTTTCTTCTACTATGAATCTTCAGAAGTCATAGTGACAAGTGCATGACCTCCCTTGATATGAGATTGGTAATGAAGTCTAGTGAGCTCGGCAATCTTCGAGTCCGTAAAATATTTGAGATTATATCTTGCCAAAACTACACTGCAATCCCGACAATACACTACCTTGAAGGCCACCGTGGTCACGAGTTAAAACTAAAATTCTTATTCTTAAACCTTTAAATTTTTTCAAGCGTCTTTGATTGCTATAATTCCTCAGAAGTTGTTGTCAAGGATTTGGGATGCATTTTATTATTCGCGAACCGCACTTTTGAGACCTTATAATAAGTTATTTCTCCCCTTCTCTCTATAACGGCTACAACCGCATTCTTGCCCATTTTTGTTATTTGGTCTAGTGCTTCTGAAAAATCCGTAGCTTCGACCTGAATACCCTCATTTATTCCAAAGACAACGTACTTTGCTGGCTTTTTTTCAAACTCTCCCCTTTCATATACCCTGAAGTCTACTCCAAACCCAAACCCTTCTTTTGCAACGTAACCTCTGCTTCGAAGATCACGATAAATTAGAAATTTTGTTAATAGCTCTCTATCATGCCGTAGTGTAATGTTAAAGAATGACTCGAAATCAATGCACTTAACCTTCTTTGTGTTCAATACTAGACGATTTGTGTGGATCAGATACAATGCTTCGTACGTTTGCAAAATATACTCTGAATCTTGCTTCTCTCCGAATCCTTTATTTCTTAATTGATCTTGGAATTTGATATCTTTCACGAGAATCTTCAAGTTTTTTTCCTCTAAGACAGCTTCAACAACATAAGGGAACTCGATGTCGAGTGCACTATCATGTGAAGGCATAACGAATAAATCAGAGCACGGTACCAAATTTAAGTATTAAAATCTGTGAGCATTATTATGAAGGGAGTTAATTACCGAGTTCCTCGAGGCATGCCATATGTAAGGCGAGAATATATTGCAGGTAAGCCGCAACTTAAGATTGCCAGGTTTTCATCAGGTCGACCCAGAAGCGATTATGATTACAAACTTGAATTGATTGTCACCGAGAATATCCAGATAAGGCATAATTCATTAGAAGCCGCTAGGCTTGCCGCAAACAAAACCATGGCTACAGCAGGGGATACGAGTTTTTTTTCGGTGCTTAGAGTCTATCCACATGCTATTCTTCGCGAAAATAAGATGATCGCAACTGCAGGAGCTGATAGATTGCAAGAAGGGATGAGAAGAGCTTTTGGGAAATCAACAGGACTGGCCGCAAGGGTTCGCCCGGGACAGGTAATATATGAAGCACATGTCACTGCACAAAATTTAAACCTTGCCAAACAGGGGTTCAAGGTAGCGTCCAGTAAAATCGGATGTCCTGCTGTTACTAAAATCACCTTGTTGAATAAACAATTGGTAAAAGAAGAAGATGACTAATCATCGGCCACATTTCAGACAGCAGCTTTCGAGATAGGATCTTCGCCGAGATCTTTGTGCAGTGATGGGAAGGAATAAAAGCTTGTAGGTTTATGATACATCCAGAAAAAGTTTACAATGTTCAACAAGATTGGTGCGGTCATACTTTTGGTGGGGGATTTAAAAGAATCTATTGAGTTCTACCGAGACGTTCTTGGAATGCAACTCAAACGAGAATCAGAAGATTGGGTCGAATTTTCTAAAGGCAGTAGTACCGTGCTTGCTCTTCACCCCGCAAGGAAAAGTCGTAGCAAGAAAACGCAGAAACGTGCTGGTATGTTAGTAGGGTTTAATGTAAGTGATCTACAAGACGTCTGTGGCGAATTGGAAAATAAAAAGGTAAAATTTTATAAGAAACAAACCGAAGAAGCCTTCGGAAAGCACGCTATTATAGAGGACCCTGACGGTCATCTAATATCACTTGTCGAACTAAGCTCAAAAGATGAGTTCAGTCAAATACCCTACTATCACGGCTTTGCTCCAGAATAGCGGTAAACCCAACTCCATTATTTTTTAGTTATTAATTATTTTTTAGTAGTTGGTTGCGTTTCTAGAAGGATTTTCCTTGACTAAAAGGATTTTCCTTCGAATTATCAAGCCATAGGAATACATATTCATGCTGACTGGCGCTATTATCGGGCGGCCAGGTAGACTTTTCGAGGCGCCTACGGATGTGAAGACAGCATATTCAGGTGAGGAGCATGTGCCGATTGGTGTCAATGGCACAATGGTGACAGTCAGCTGGGACTTCTTTGTTCGGACAGAGCCTCCGTCTAGGCGTGCCGTGTGCAGATTTTCGATGGCATAACATTGAAAATGACGTGCCTGCGATTGAGGAAATGCGCAGGAAATGGTAATACAGAGAAAGCCTGCCTGGATCAAACAGATAAATCTTATCCTGCTCGCGAGCAGGAGTGCATCTGACGCATGGTATGCATTACAGTCTGTCAGCCCAAGGCTATAAAAGTCGAGCAGACGAATTTCGAATT
>DAOM01000133.1:3117-13242 GCA_002501855.1 Candidatus Nitrosopolaris nunavutensis | reverse complement strand
AGTGGAAATATTAACCCTTGCTTCTCAGCTAACTACTTGTCGAAAGTAAAATAAAAAGTAGGGGCTTTTGTGTTTTTATCCTACAGCCGAACATAAACTTTTGCAGCTAACCGGCACTTTAGACTCTATGAAGATTGCTCATGTAAAGAGTTCCACTAAAGAGAGTAAAAGCCTTATACATGAAAGAGAGATCATCAGGTCATAGCATAGGAATACTATGACCTTAAGCCTAAACTGCAAAGATGCCGGTGCCCGGTATGTACCCATATTATGTATGGTAAAACTGAGGAAGAATTATTACAAACGCAAAGAAACACGGAATTGAAGTACACGGATATACAGAAGAAACTTAGGATGAAGAGATTGCAAAGAATGCTGGTCATTTCCGCAAGCTCATAAAGACCTCATGATACTTCCACTTTTTTTATATTTGTCGGCCAGGTAAGTACAATTTAAGATGTTATGGTCCGACGTTATGAAAGTAATGCCGAATGGACTAATAAGCCACCACCTAACAATGAACAACCTTGCCTTCTTTGGATACTTCAGTCTGGCTAAACTTCATTGAAAGAAGGGATCTCCTATCGCTGTCGTCTTTCGATTGAATCTAATCTAGTTGTTAATGCGATAAGCTGATCCGATAATTGCGATATGGCATCATCTTTCAGCTTGTCACGATTTCTTAATGATTGATTTAATTCTTCTAGTTCTTCGACCTTCGTTTGTATATCTGCACCTTGTCTTTCCAACTGTGGTATATTTAGAAATGTCAAGTAAGGTTCAATCTTATGAAATATTTCTGCTTTCTCTGAATCTTTCTTTGTCCAATATGTAGAACCAGAATGTCCTATAAACCATTCAGAAAAGTCGGCATATCCAAGATCTGATATTGTGGTTTTCACGAATCGTCTAAAAGAGTGAAGAGTTATTTGTCGACGCCTTTGATTACCATCTTCCCTATCACCTTTTCCCGAACGATCTAATGTATTCGCAAATGATTTACTCAAATCATCATACAAGGAATCAGGATTTGGTGTGTTTTTATCTTGATAAACTGCAAATACCAAGTCAGTATCCCTTTTATCCGGAGTTCGATATTCTGTTATGATTTTTCCCCTTTGTTCGTTTTCAGTCACTTAATGCTATTGCTACTTCTCAAATATTGTTCGACTATAATAACGGCGGATCCTGTTCCGTGATAATCTATTATCTTGTTTACTATGCTTTTTCTGCGAAGCATAATGGAGCTAGTTCTTCCATTTTGTCGTGTATCTGCAATAGACGTATACCTTTCTCTGTTGTTCTATAGGTTTGATGTCCCTCATATTCTATCAAACCATTTTCCACTAATAGTCCCAGGTATTCTCTTAGTTGAGCAGAAGACAGATATGCTCTATACATTAACTTTGTTTTAGTAGCTCCGCCACCATTTGCTGCATTTAGAATTAATCCCACTATGTCGCTTCTACTTCTGCATTTCATGTGTTGTCCGAGATAGGAAATGAATACTAACTATTTATGAGAAGCCCAAATTAGTACTAAACTTTATCTTAGCCTCCCTCAAATAAAACTATGTAGCTGTTTTATTGATTCTAAGTATCTTTGGTTAGAAGTGACTATTTTACTATAATGAGTATACACTTTTTTTTACCTGTGTTTCGATACATATCACCATGTCGTATGACGTCCTGTCAAAGCTCAAATACCCAATGATTGTAGCAACTAAGACGCAGGGAATATATAAAGTTCGAGACAACAAAAACCTATTCATGGCTGCGTAATTTTAATAGTTTGAACCGTTTACGTTTTGAACCTGGAGAATCATTTTGCGTGAAAAAGACTAGCAGCATGCCAAAAAGGTTTTAGTTGTACATTCAATGTATCTATATTTAGCGTGGTTGCAATCTCAAAAATTAGATTTCCATTTCAACACGAAAAAGATCAGGATGAAGCTGCAGATGCAGTAATCCAGAATGAGAATTCATGACCTTGACGAATTCAGAATTTTGCTCCTAGTCTCTCGGATAAGTCCTAATTGAACAGAATGTCAACACCCCTGGTTTGTAGTCCTTTAGGTCGCTGTCTATTCATCATAGCTAAGATAAAATTGCCACAAACTTAGTTATGATGAAGTTAAACTAATCTCGTATAAGGATTTCTCTCGTATGATGGTAGAATGAATATAACTGCGAGAACATTGTCTATAATCGCCATTTTGGCAGTAGGAATGACAACGTCAACGCTTCTGACGTCAAACACTTTCGCTGCTAAGATCAACACCCACCATCATCATCACGGTCAAGTCAATACGAACAACTCAATAAGTAGTATTACCAACTCGACTAATAGCAGTAATAGTACCAGTAGTAGCCCTAGCCATACTCACCATCATGGATCATCTATCGGTCACTCACATCATAGCTCACAGAGCTCAGGAATCTCGAGTAGTTCAAGTGGATATTGATATCATCTGAGTACCAAAAATCTCCAGTATTTTTTTATTTGAGTAAAGTACCAGCGAAATACTTGAATTTCTTTTAGCCTGACATATCGTGTAACCACGTACTATGTCTATTCAAATCATAGTGACCCAGCGTAAAAATTTAAAAAGTCCAATCACGAGAACACCACAACAACTATGGTAAAAGGATTACAATTTTCTTTATTCTCTGTTAAACATTTGTCAGAGAAAATAAAGACCAATGAAATATCACCTGTAGATCTGATCGAGTTTTGCTTTGATAGAATTAGGAAATTCAATCCATCACTTAACGCATTTATAACTATTATCGATGAGGAAGATGCATATAACAATGCACGAATAGCTGAAAGGGAGATTAGTCAAGGAAACTATCGAGGGCCTTTGCATGGCATTCCATTTTCAATAAAAGATATTATTTATGCAAAAGATATTAGATGCACCGGAGGCTCAAGAATATTGTCGGAATATATTCCAAAAACTGATGCAACTTGTATTAAGAAAATTAAGGAAGCTGGTGCAATTTTACTCGGTACCAACAATTTGAATGAATTTGCATCTGGAATTACCGGAGTGAATCCCTTTTACGGTAACACGAAAAACCCTTGGAATATGTCAAGAATATCAGGTGGTTCAAGTGGCGGTTCTGCTGTTGCAGTTTCAACTGGGATGGCTTGTGTATCTTTAGGAACCGATACTGGAGGGTCCATCAGAGTTCCATCATCACTCTGCGGGGTAGTTGGACTAAAACCTACATACGGAAGGGTTAGTAAGTATGGCATTGTGCCTCTGGCACCGTCTTTGGATCATGTTGGGTGCGTTACTAGGAGCGCATGGGATGCAGCTGCTGTATTAGAATGTATATCTGGGTGGGATTCGTTAGATTACATTTCCAATCACAAAAAAGTGCCTCCCTATACGAAAATTATTGAAACATCCGATTTTGGAGGTATATCTATTGGAGTACCGAAGGAGTATTTCTTTGATTATGTGCATCCGGAAGTTGAAAGTCTGTTTTATCAGTTTTTGGAAAGTATAAAGTCATTAGGGTATAAAGTATTTGATCTAGATCTTCAAAATACTGAAAGATACTACAACACTTGGAGAAAAATAAGGTATGCGGAGGCATCAGAAATACATGCGCATTGGTTAAAGACAAGAAAGGAAGATTATAGCGAAGAAGTAAGAGAGATGCTAATTCAAGGAACAAAAATATCTGCGGTTGATTACATACATGCCATGAGAATCATAAATGAGGAATTAAAAAAGGAGATTCTAGCCATGTTAAGACACAAAATTGAGATTATCGCTGTTCCAACAACTATCATTCCCGCTCCTAGATTCGATGAATTAGCGGTCTCTGAAATTTGCGGTACTGTTTTGCAAACTAGAGAAGCTTTACTTAGGAATACTATAGTATTTAATAGCACTGGTTTTCCTGCAGTTAGTATTCCCATAGGATTAACTAAAGATAATATGCCAGTAGCAGTACAAATGATTGGTCCTCCGTTTAGAGAAGAAAAAATACTGTCAGTAGCGTATAATTATGAATGCATAAATAGCAAGGAGATTAAATTCATGCCGCCTTCTCCTTTTACCTCTTAAAAAGCTCATCCAGCTTACGTCTGGTAGTCGAAAAGTTTTTTTATTATATTGGTCATCTTAAGTATACACCGATGGATAAAGATAAGAGATCAACCCTGCCGTAAATTTCTTTCGTGATAATCAAACTAGTGAGTGTCTCCATAACCGTTAAAATAGGCATATGTTCATTTACTAGCGATGCCTTCATCGGGGTTAGTTCTATGGGGGTAATTACATGGATAGTAATCGCTGTCGTAATTTTGGCTATAATGGGGCTAGGATGGCAAACATTCTTTGCAGGTGTTAAGAAGGGTGCGGATAAAGTTGGTCTTACATCGATTGTGAAAAATATTACCGACCAAGCAAAACAATCATTTGGAGGTGTTGTAAAAAATCTTTCAACCCAAAATACTACCAAACCAGCCACAGGATCATTTTCTAATAAAACAGTGCCTTAATATTTAAACATGAATGAAAATACTTGAGATTATTATTAATAATTGCATGAATTAGGATGATTTAATAAAATAGAAACATTAAGATCCTTCATATAATATCCGAGTGCTGTGTATCCATTCTATACGAGTACAATCCATAGAAACACACTTTACATAAATATGCTTGTAGAGCTTATTAGACTAGAAGAATTGAATTCTAACTATCGAGTGTTTGTTTTTCTCGTATCCGCACAGATATTGGAAAGCTTAAATCTAATGGGCTGACTCGGTTGCAATTCCATAGGATAGGCTGTTATTATAATACTAGTTTTTCATTTATCTGCTGGAGAGTCCATCGTAATCAGATAATATAATTGATATTCGGATTAACAGAGTTAACTGTATCTATTAGCCAGACAGACGTAGTTATCCTATAATTTTAGAAAACAGTAACGTTTTTGTCCTAACCTTAATGATTATCAAAGTAACTAAAGGCTTGGTTTCTTAGGTTTAAAACCAAACTTTGTTCTCCCGATCCATAGTTTTGGTCTACCTGCTGGTAAAGTTAATCGATAGTCCTTACGAGATTTATGTATGGACGAATTGCGCTTAACTCCGCTCCTGTCAATGGGACTACATGTGGTGGAAGAGGCTTCTGGCTAAAGTCGAATGCGTTTAAAAGATTGTTCGCATGAAGATCTCTTTCAGTTAGAGGTTGAAGGCTAAAGCGCCACTCGATGAACTTTAGCATAGACTCGAACTGATACTGCGTATGGTCAATATATCCTGGTTTAGCATACGGTGAAATTATAAGAGTTGGCATTCTAAGCCTAGACCATATTTATCTATTTGAGGTGGGGGCACATGGTCATAGAATCCACCATAATCATCCCATGTTAATATTATTGCAGTACTATTCCAATAAGGACTGCTCATTATGGCATTTATTAGGTCTTTTACCCAGTTCATTCCAGATGTGATATTTGCTGGAGGGTGTTCACTAATAGGAAAGCTTGGAGTAACCCATGAAACTTGAGGAAAGTCGCCACTCTTTAGATCAGTAAATATTTGTGCTCTGTTTACAAAGTGTGGAGCGTATGCTGGAGTATACGTACTGCCTTTTGCAGAAAATGGATTCCAGAACTCAAATGCACGTCCACTACTTACCGCAGCTTTATAGTTACCTGCTCGAATCAAATGGTCGTAATATTTCCATGTAATATTGTAGGTATCATTCATAAATAGATCTGCAACAGTCTTGGTTAGATTGGACTCTTCGAGATATACTCTTGCTACTTCATCCCTTAAATTGGTGGATGTTGGATTGGGATTAACCCCAAAATTTGCTGCAGCATTTGGATTACCACCTGCAATCGTACTAGCATTTTCTTGCTGGTTTAAGATGTCATTATTTGGTGGTCTATGCATAAAATAAAACATTGATGTAGCTGGTGCTTGACCAGCAAGAGCATACCAATGGTTTGGCAAACTATAGAACAGAAGAGTAAAAGTTATCAGCTAAGACATAGTTTTTTGCTAGATCCCAATAGTATGGTATTGTTTTATTATCATAATAGGTCATAGTTTTAGGATTTTCATTTTCGCCTACCATAAAACCATCCATCTTACCATTATCGTATCCAACCACGATGATTGATAACCATGGGGTAAATCTCCTGAAATAACATCAGTAGAAAGAAATGGTTTTACACAACCTACACTTGGATTGTCAGGAGATAAGGGTACGCATGTCCCTTTAGATATCCCATTAGCACCAGGATATGTACCAAAATAATTATCAAAACTTCGATTTTCTTGCATAATTACTACTATGTGGTTTATAGGATTTGTAGCAGGGTTGTTGATGGATCTAATCTGCTGTGCGTATGCTAATGGTAAAATTATGCTAGCTGCGACCAAGGCTGCTACGAAGAACAAAGAAACAGTAATTCCTACAACAAACTGTAATCTATTCTTAACAATTGTCTTGGCTTTGCCTGTCTGGAATGATGAACATTCTGTTCTCCCTGCTCTCGTCATATTATTGTCCATTCACAAAGAGATTCTATCTAAAATTTAACTGATTCTTTACTGAAATCTGACTTAAGCTTTCGTAACATTCTTCATTTCTAACCGAGTCTTGGTCAGCTATTGTCAAGCTATTTTTTCCGTTGCTACTTGCTGGGTAACAGAAAAAATCTATAAAGATTGATTAAGGGTTACGTTTCTCGAAGAATTCCATTAATTGACTCAGTATGTAGCTCTCTTGCGCGGACACAACTTGGTGAAAGTAGAAGACCTGCGTCAAATGTTCTTATCTTTAGGATTCAACAATGTAAGAAGCTACATAAACAGCGGTAATATCATTTTTGAGACTTCAGAAATAGATTCGAATGCCATTATCAAAGGAATTCATAGAGAATTCAATGAGTGCTAGAGGGTGATGTCAAAGTATTCTTGCGAAATATGTCTCAAGTCGAGGAGATTATAGAATTGAATCCATTCAAAGACATAAAGTCTCAAACTACCAAACTGTTCGTCACTTTCCTATCAGAGGAACCTTCAAGGAAAATCAGACCTCCGCTCAACTCTCCTGACATGGATGTTGAGGTCATCTTCATGACAAACCGTGAGGCATTCAGTTTAGCTCGCAGGAAAAATGGAAGATTTGGCTTTCCAAACAACTTTATTGAGACAAGACTTGGAGTTTCGGCTACCACTCGAAGCTGGACGACAGTGAAGAGAATAGCAAAAGATGCAACAACAAACAGTACGATTCATTTTATTAAATGATTAAACGCTGAGAATACTCAATTACCTCGCAGTTTTTGTCTTAGCAACTTAGACGTTCGATAAAGTCCTCGCTTCGTTGTGTTGGTTAGCATATCACATGAAGTTAAATAATGAAAAACAAAGCTCAAGGGTGTATTGAAGGGTTTGAGCTACACGTATGGGCTTTGAGACAGATAAATTCTATTCTTGAGAATAATTTTAAAATTACACATCCGACAATTCGAATATTGGTAATGCGGGATCACAAACCAAAACTGTTTACTGACTTAAGGAGTATAATTCTACCGGCTAAATTTCAGTATCTAACTGCAGGTCTTTCAAGTACTATTAATAGTTCATGGGGAGGACTCGCAGTTGCAGAGTATCGGCCTCACATAAACAGTAGCCTTACACTTCAAGTTCACCTAGGAATGATGAAGCTAATTACCTCGAATGTAGCTAAGGGACATACAGTTATTGCAGCAAGGGCCTCATCGCTTCTCTTTGCTATTGTAGCGACAATATTTGGAATAATATTAACAAAAAATCTGATGGATCTGGCTAGTAAGAGATATGCAGTAGAGGAATGACTTTACCAAGTATAATTTTTTTGTGTAATAGGGCGTACTGCAATATCAGTAGCTAGGAGACGGGAAATCAGTGTTATATTCATTCCAATGGATTTCAAAGGATGGAAGGCTGCTATTGGCTGCACGAATACTTAGAACATTTGCGTATGGGTTTCTAAGTATTGTTATTTCAATTTATCTAAAATTAATAGGATTTGATGGATTTTTGATTGGTCTAATACTTACTTCTACATTAATAAATAGCGTAATATTTACTCTCGTGGCAAGCTTTTATGCGGATAGAATAGGCAGAAGGAAAATGCTAGTTATCTATGCTATAATGATGGCTATTTCAGGCGTCATATTTTTTGTCACATCTAATTACATTGCATTAATTGTAGCCGGCTTAATTGGAACAATTAATGTTACTGGAACTGAAACAGGTGCATTCCTTTCTATAGAACAAGCCGTGCTCCCTCAAACAGTAAAGGATACAAAGAAAAGAAATACACTCTTTGCCTTTTACAATATGGTCGGAACATTTGCGATGTCGGCAGGCGTTCTAGTTTCGGGCTTACCAGAAATTATTCAACATCAATATGGATTGAACCAAATTGACTCTATTAGACTACTCTTCCTTGGATATAGCATTTTAGGGATAGGCGTGTTGGGAATTTACCTTTCACTATCCAAAAGGGTAGAGCTAATGCAGGGAAGAGAAGGAGGAGGAGAAGACCAAGATGAGAAAAGAATACCAAAACCTTTAACACAAACTCTGTCACCAACATCAAAAAAAATTGTCGCTAAATTATCGGGTCTTTTTGCTATTGACTCTTTCGGTGGTGGCTTTGTTATACAAAGCATTGTATCACTTTGGTTTTTTACAAAATTTGGAGCAGATTTGACTTTGTTATCTTATATATTCTCGATTGCGGGGGTTCTTACTGCATTTTCATTTCTTGCATCAGCTAAAATTGCAGATAGAATAGGTTTGATTAATACAATGGTCTTCACCCATTTACCCTCTAACATTCTATTAATACTTGTTGCATTTTCTCCTACTCTTCCAATAGCCATAGCGTTCTATCTCGCCAGAATGGCTCTATCACAAATGGATGTTCCTACAAGACAATCATATATTGTTGCAGTGGTTAAGGAGGATGAAAGGACTGCAGCTGCTGGAATAACAAACATCTCTAGGAATATCACGCAAGCTATATCTCCATCAATAGCAGGTTCAATATTGCAATCTGTATCGCTATTGTTTGCGCCATTCCTATTGGGAGGATTATTAAAAATTGTATACGACATAGCATTATATTTACAGCTTAAACGGTATGATATTAAAGATTAACTAAGGGGGTCTTTCACACGGCAATTCTAACGTAGCCTCATCGAAACGAATTGATATATCGTTTGGTTCAGCGTCAGACAATCATTCTCTCTCCATCACTTGATCACATGATTTTGCTGTTGTGATTGGCTAGATCTATTTGTCCCTGCTTAAAACCCTAACAATATTTATCGGCTTCTGTCTTATCGGCATTAGCCAATGGTGGCAATCGCCCAGGCCTTGATTCCCTGCTCCACGCCCAAAGTCATAACAATATACATACCCATGCTGCCTCGCAACACAATGGCGGAAGTGTCATGGAAGTGTTTGTCGGTGGTGCAACAGGACAAATCCATTGACAGTTGGTCCACCACGGTAAGTTACACCTTGACAGTTACCATTCGCGTCAGCGCCATAGGTACATCCTCCAATTTCTGGGCCAACACAAGTTCCATTACCAACCGGACTAGAACCATCAGGGCATATTGCATAATGGCTTCGCTTGATTCAGGTACAGGCACGGCTCTAAGTTCTTTCCCCATCTGTCCATTCGTTGCATCACTTAATGCTTGATCACGTTTTAGTGGATTCTTTTTTTTCTGCACTCACGTACATATTAAACGCAAATACTTTATAGCAATTAGATTTCACCAGCTACCAAAAAAATGTGGAAAGAATGCCTTGTCTTTCGCTACAAGTCAAGCTAATCAAAAATGGTAGACAATAAACAATATTCTGATGAGTTGATGTTGTAATATCTTCACCGAAGGAGGGGGATGAAAACTTCTCGGCTTAGGGCTAGATTAAAAAATTAATTGTTTGTTGCTATACACTAATATAGCAACAAGAGTTTTTTACTTTTTACCCGGTGATATCAGATTACCGAGGCCCTTAAGACCGCCACCAACCGCTTGGCCGAGCTTAGTTACAGCGTTTGACATATTACCAGCT
>DAOM01000133.1:0-2836 GCA_002501855.1 Candidatus Nitrosopolaris nunavutensis | reverse complement strand
TTACCTGCTTTTGACATATTACCTGCCCCTGTTTTATTCATCATGCTACCAGAGGAAGTCATGTTACTTGATTTCATTGCCGAATTGCCGCTCGTGTTTCCTGTTGAAGTCGCACCAAGTATCGATGAAGCAGAACCTGCGCTCGCTAGCATAATGCCAATCGATAGGGCCAGAGTCACTCCTAAGACGTTAGACACCATTTTTGCCATTGATTATGGAGAGCATACATATGCTTTAATCATTTCTGGTTTGAAATATGAAACCAGAATACATATTTTTCGTTACACTTGAGCTAACGAGATACTCAACTCCGAAGCAAATTCAAAGTATAGAGAAAGAGATTCATGCTGATTCATACTTCAAACTATAATCATGGAGAGAATGCCGCTCCAAATGGTATCTATTAAACACGGGTTTGTGACACATGTAGCATGAACCAGCAAGAACAAACAAGTACCGATCCTTAATAGTGAATCGAAATTCCTGTGGTGGATCGACTGGCAAGACCGGGGCAAGTCTTATAATCAGCTCAAGGATATTTTTGGTGAAAATCCGGTTGCATTTAGCCAAAAATCTGCTAGATACTGACCTAGCCAGTGTTTGAGTTAGTAATTACAGCGTATGTCTCTGGAATTTGTTAGTTTTGCTACACAACGTCCACGAAATGAAACTTTAAACTTTTGATTCCTGATTTTTTGAAAGCTCATTTGCGAGTTCTTTCATTCTCCTAACATCTCCTTTTACCATGATACTTTCTAGGCAATTATTATCATTCAGATGCAAATGAGTGGCAGCGCTTATAATGTCATTATATTTATGCTGTATCCAGTTGATTTTGTGTCCTGATTGTAAACGTGGTTGTCATATAGCATTATTATTGCACCTGCTCTTGACCTTGGAAGATCATCTACCCAATTATGTTCATCTACAAATGAATGCAAAGCTGTCTGTATTGCCTTAGGTCTATCTGTAAATCCAGCATTTATCATTGACTTGTCAAATTCAGCAAGTAGTTTTGGAGAAGGTGACATACTTGTTCGATGTACATAAGATTTTTCATTGTGCTCGTGACCAGTAGCCTGTTTTAGAGTCAATTAATGAGTTAATAATATGTAGTAATTACTATCTTTTATCTTTTATTTGCATAATGATTCTGTCTAGTCTTTCAATAAAAAAGTAATAACTATTAAGTTAGATGTCGTCATTTCCTTTTTATTGTATTAGGAATCAAATTCATAAGAGTATCAATATTTGGAATTGCACTGTTACTTGTAATGACGTTATCACTAGCTAAAAGTAACGATACATTGGCAGAGGCTCAAGCGTCGCAGGATAATGGTATTATTATTAATACCCATATCAATGCCTACAGATTCGAGAATTTATATTCAAATATTCAACAAGCATTGGTTCACTTTATCAATGCCTTTACGAATATATTGCAAACGTTATTTTCAGTTCGAAATACGGTGGGTTACGATACACTGAAATCTACGATTGCTCTTTTTGTCGTAATCGATCCTATTGGAACTGTTCCTTTATTTATTGCTCTTACAGAAAAGATGGGAAGGGAAGAAAGAAAAGCAGTCTCAAAGACAGCCATTATTACTTCTGGTGTATTGCTAGTTGTGTTTGCAGTGGCTGGCACACAAATACTTACCATTTTTGGTATCACTATTTTCAGCTTTATGATTGCCGGTGGTATACTCTTGTTCATTGTGGCGATTGAATTATTAACTCACGGGATATGGAGATTTGGCGCCAGCGGAGGCAGTCTTACTGCAGGTGAGTCAGGAGTAGTTCCACTGGCGTTTCCATTATTAGCAGGACCTGGTGCAATTACCTCAGTTATAATTTCTTTTCAAACAGCTGGATTGATTGTGACAATATTATCTATAGCGATTGTAATTGGCATCACCTACGGGATCTTGCAGTCCATAAACCCTATTTACAGACTGCTTGGGAGGCGTGGTGCTATGATAATTACTCGAGTTTTTGCAGTTTTCATAGCGGCCATTGCAATACAGTATATAATAGAAGGTGTTAAGCGACTCTTTATCTAACCATCGTGTGCTGAGTAACAAGGTAAGTAGATATATACGATTTGCTAGTTTTTCCATCTCTTCGGCTTCTAAGTTGATGACAACTGACCATGTGGGGTCTCCTCTGATCCGATCGTCAGGTTAATCGAAAGCCTGCCAACGCATGATAATGCCCTTCATGATATTCGTCTACGATTTTCAGCAGAGGGACTTCACGTCTCCAGAATCCTATACGTTGTGATTTACATCCTAGCTGGTATTGCAGGTGCGTTATTCCGTGGTGTCATAGCATCTTACATCATGGGAAGTCGCTATAGAATACTAACTTATATAGGCTATTTTGTTACACAACAATGTGAAAACAGCCCCATTATTAAAAGCAAAAACTACCTCTACCAATACTATTACCAATACGTCCACCAAAAACAAAAACAAAAACAACTACAATCTTGCTGCTGTTTCTTCAAATTTTGATAATGATAAGATAAGAAGAAAGATAGAAAATGCTGTCGATGGATTACCATTTCAATGTTTTAACTTCCTTCATAACAGAGTATTACCTGCAAACAAAGAAAATGCACTAATGATATGCGATTACATATCTTCTCTAAAGTCAGAGATTAATCCGTCAGATCGATATAGGAAGAATACTATAATCTTACTTTGCACATTTTCAACATTCTTTAAGAACACAAAACAATTTAAGGAAACAACTAGAGAAGACCTATTATCTTTTCTTGATAGTTATCGTAAACTAGAAAGTATAGATCCATTGTGCTATGTTGCATAACTGA
>DAOM01000091.1 GCA_002501855.1 Candidatus Nitrosopolaris nunavutensis | reverse complement strand
ATTCAATCTTAATTTCTGCTGTGATAATACCTTTCTTCTTCTATGGTACTTGGAGGTCTGCTTAGCATATCATTCCTACAATTATCTACGATAAGATCAAATATGCGTATGCAAACAGAACAAGAGATTTATTCAAGGATAATGGGAGATAGGATCAGACTGGAAAACACTGAAACATTTACAAACATGGCAAAGGAAAGCCCAATCTTTGCAGAACGCTTTACATTAGTCGACACCCTGAAGAGTATTATACTATAATGCATTTCTTGATTTAATTGAATTCTTATTCCGACTCAACAAAGCAAGGATGATACGGAGGTTTGATCTCGTTGGAAAATACTTGCAAGAACGATCTCGACCATCCCGACTCATTGTGCAGAACAGAACTTCTACTTCAACGACAAAGGTCTTCTTCAGCGACTCGACTACGCCACCGAGATCGCTGGCGGAGTCGGTTATTTAGTAATCTAGTTTTTGTCGTTACTGGTAGTCTTGCTTTCAGTCTAGTTTAACCAATAATGTAGAGGGGAAGGTGCTTAATATGCATTTTGTATTATCATTGTTTTATGCGGGAACAATCAACTAATTAACAAATTATCAAGATCACAGAGTGTGTGAATAAAGAGGAAACCTACTCTATTATTTCTTCTTGACACAGATTGGTTAAGGATTAATCCTTACTCTATAAACTAAAAAACCTAGTTTTCTTCCTATAAGATACAAAATAATAACATCTGTAGTTTCCTTGAATATTCGCGATGGAATTTTTTCCTAATTGCATTTTACCCACACTATCATTTATTATGTTCCTTGCATCGTAGAAGGAGTAGCGTGATGCTGAGCGAAACAATCAATAGGCTAATAAATGGATTGCACCAAAACGTCAACGAATATGATCTGGGTGCCCCTTACTTTCAACAAGATGCATACAGGATCTATCCTTTTGCAAGAGAGAACTTTTATCCAATCAACGGAAACGGCAGCTCAAGAAAAATCGCATTTGTAGATGGTGGCAACCAAGAGCTAATAGGGGCACCGAATTTTTCAGTTCAGTTAAATAGAATATACTTTAACGTATTTAACGAAACACAAAGGATAAATCAAAATGAATTACCTCAAACAATAGATTTTTTCTCAGTTACTCTTTTAAACCTTAATGATAATAGTATTCAATACAAGACTTTACTCTTTGCTACAAAGAATGATTTTAGCGATTATCTTCCATTTGAATCACACTTATCATTTGATTCCACAGATCGTCGTCTGATACGAGGAACCACAAGAACAGATATTAAAGAGGTTGCTTCTGTAGCAAGAAGATTTGCTGAATGGAATTATTCGCGCTTTATTATAGATAGAATCCTAGATAAAGGCGATGTACTGATATCGGATGGAACCCTTCAAACATCCTTTCCTAACGAAGGACACTACCTTGACGTTCTCCATGAACGGGCACGAAATAAAGGCGTAATCTTTTCTGGTCTCGCAAAGACGAGTAATATGATTACGACAACTGGCTTGTCATTGCTTGGCTCTCTACAGAAACTTGTAGAGGATTGGGGAATAAACTTCGAGGAATGGTATTACTCACCTCTAGCAGAAGGTCTGTCAAAGGATCACTCAGTTATAATGACCATTGTGAAGCTACATAAAAAAGCCGATCATATATTTCGATATGAAATAAGTAATAGACAAATGAAGGATTTGGATGATTTGAACCTCAATGAAGTTATAACCTGCTTGGCTAAGAATTCGGTTGATATAGGCTTCCCAGGATATCCGTATGGGCTTATAGATGCAGACAACAATGCAAGAGTTAGAGCAAACGAGATTGAGACCTATAGAGTAATGCTTCTTTCAGAAATGTCCAAGTTAGGTTTGTGGAAGAAATTTGCACATCATATGCGATCGACAGATGCACATCATATTCTGAATCTCTTGGTCGGAGGCTATGGTAGATGAATGATGATTGTTGCGGGGAAATCGTTGCTGGAGGAGTGGAAAAATTAATTATTAGACAGAAAAGTGATGGAGCAATTGAATTAGGTGATCTACTTGTGGAGGAGAGAAATGAAGGCAAGCTTTTTTTACAGGTTTTTGATCTCTTATATGGTAGTCAGATTTCACAATCTTCACTTGAAAATATTTCGGGAATGAGACTTGAAGGCAGCGGTGTAGGCCTAGACTTCATGGAGCCTCATTTGAGAAATTATGTGCTGGCTTTGGCGAGATCTATTTTATATCTCAATGGTAGTCCTCACAATCCAAAAATTCTGCCGAATTTTATGGGATCCGTTAGACACATCAAGAATGAGGATTTGAATTTCCTAATCAAACCCAATAATCCATTATATTTTGGCAAGGTCAGAACTGGTTCGAAGACCCTAAATGCAGACGTTTATCTGGAAGGTCCAGATGTTCTCTCACATCATATTCTCATTCCTGCTACCACGGGCAGGGGAAAGAGTAATTTGATAAAGGTCATGCTGTGGGACGTTTTAGATAAGGACTTCTGCGGAATTCTTGTTTTGGACGCGCATGACGAGTATTTTGGGACAGCCGCTGCCATAGGGTTGCGAAATCACCCCCAGGCAGCAAAATATCTCAAATATTATTCTCCCAAAGCTTCTGCCATTCACGGAGCAGTAGGACTTGTAATTAACCTGAGATCCATAACACCTGACCACTTAAAAGGAATTGTTGATTTCACAGAAGCTCAGTGGGATGCAATGTATCTAGCTTATCAGGTATATCGTGAAAACTGGATATCAGAGATTATAAGGGATACTCCTATCAACAGTGATCTCGAAGGTGGCGAGCCAGAGATCAGAATAGCCAAGGGAACTCTAAACGTATTAAGAAGAAAATTCAACAGGCTTCTTGGAGTGTATTTCGATCATACTGACAACCAACTGAAATGTCGTACGAGAGCTTTTAGCGATACAGTCGGAGAATCAACGGTAACTCAAATCATAGATACACTTGAGGAGGGCAAAAAAGTGGTGATTGATACGTCGATGTTGGAAGATCAGACTGAGCTTCTGATAGGAAGCGTTGTAGCACACGAAATTCTGGATCGCCACAAGAGCGCAAAAGAAGAGGGCATTTTGGGAACGAAGCCTGTAATTTCAATTGTAATAGAAGAAGCTCCGAGGGTTTTGGGTGACGAGGTCCTAAGATCTTCTGGTTCTAATATTTACAGCGATATTGCAAGGGAGGGTAGAAAATTCAAAATTGGTCTAATTGCAATAACTCAGCTTACAAGCGTTATTCCAAAAACGATACTAGCGAACATGAACACAAAAATAATCCTGGGAAATGAACTTGCGACTGAGCGAAGCTCAATAATACAGAGTGCATCACAGGACTTATCAACAGATGACAGGAACATAGCAAGTCTGGACAAGGGTGAAGCTATCATTAGTTCTAATTTCACAAAATTCGCTGTCCCTATAAAGATACCCCTTTTTGAAGATATTGTGAAAGCTATGAAAGCAAGTCCAACTAAGAAGATCGCAGTAGTAACATAATTTGTACAAGTTTGCACATATAACAGATTGTCATTTGGGTGCTTGGAGGAACCCAAAGCTCAAAGAAATTAATCTCAAAGCCTTCCAGAAAGCCATATCCATTTGTATTGAAGAAAAGGTAGACTTTATTGCCATCACAGGAGATTTCTTTGATGTTAATGTCCCCGAGCTGGATCATGTTAAGCGTGCAGTAGATATCATGATACAAGCCAGGAGACATGGAATTGAGATTTATATGATTTACGGTTCACATGATTTCACTGCAAGTACAGTATCGATAATAGATATACTTCATAGCGCAGGACTATTCATAAAGCCTATTGAATTTGAGCAAATAAAAGACAAAATCAAACTGAAATTTATCCAAGATAAGAAGACTGCCTTTAAAATCACAGGCCTATCAGGAAGAAAGACTGGCCTCGATAGTGAATATTATGATCTACTAGATATGGAAGCGCTAGAGTCTGAAGAAGACCTTAAGATATTTCTGTTTCATGCATCAATAAGTGAAATTACTCCTGTTGACCTTGCTCATGGAGAGTCTATTCCATTATCGTTACTACCAAAAGGATTCATATATTATGGCGGAGGTCATTTACATAGAAGGATTGAACATAAACCTGATGATGGAAAAAGTATGATTGTCTATCCTGGACCATTATTTGGGTCCACATTTACAGATTTAGAAGATACTGCACAAGGTGAAAGGAGGGGATTCTATATTATAAGTTATGATAATGACAACGAAACAATAAAGGCCGACTTTATAGAAACAAAGATAGTTGATATTATATTCAACGCTATTAATGTAAATCAAAATACTGTCAAGCAAATAGAGGATAAAATAAGCTTGATTGTAGAACAAATGGAGGACCTAACAGATAAAATAGTTTTGATTAAAGTGAAAGGAACTATGGTGTCAGGAAAGCGATCGGATATCAACTTTTCAAGATTTGAAGAAACACTTTCAGCAAAGCGTGCATTAGTATCATTCATTAACAGAAATAACCTTGTCTCTCCTGAGACTACCCAGGTGAAAGTCTTTGGTACAAGCATAGAGGAGATAGAAAAGAAAGTGATCAAAGAAAGAATAGCATCAATTAAGATTGACCCTGCTATGACAGATGAGAAAGTAAAGAATTTTATAAAATCCAAACTTATATCTGAACACGGCGAATTTACGGCAAACAATTTATTACTTGCTCTAAAAAAGGAAAAAATTGAAAACGAAACTTTAGATGACTTTGAAAAAAGACTCATGCATGAAGCAAAGACTGTCATGGGATTATCAGAAATAAATAAAGAAATAAAATAATATGCTAATTAAAAAAATTAGTTTACACAATATCAGAAGTTATAAAGAAAATACAGAAATAGTCATACCTGCAGGCACAATCCTCTTTCAGGGCGACATCGGATGTGGAAAATCAACTATTCTCTCTGCGATAGAATTTGCTCTTTTTGGACTAGGTGATGTAGATGGCAACAATCTCCTGAGATCAGGAGAAAAGAAAGGATCTGTTCTTCTTGAGTTTCAAGTTAATAACAACAATTATCAGATCTTTCGAAGCATAATTAGACGCGATAAGAAGGTAACGCAAGCTGAAGGATATATTGTCGAGGAAGATGTAGAAACGACTTATTCCGTAAGCGAGATGAAATCGAAGATTTTGAAGATTATTAATATTAATGAAAAAGCACAGACCAGAACGACATCTGTAATTTACCGTTATGCTATTTTTACACCGCAAGAAATGATGAAGCAAATTCTTTCAGAAGTGCCGGAAAAAAGACTAGGGATTCTGAGAAGAGCCTTCAATATTGAGGAATACAGTACAGTCAAGAAAAATGCTGAGACATTTCTGGATTGGGGTACTGGTGAAATGCGTGTAAATTTTGGGATAATTAAAGATCTTCAAGAAAAGGAAACTTCATTGTATGAGCTCAACAAAAAAGTCGGTTTTTTGACAACTGACGTAGAAAAAGATCAGGTGAAAATATCAGAGTTAGACAAAAAAACAAAGCAGCTAAAGGAAAACATAGACAGTCTTAAACCGAAACAAGTTCTCGTTTTACAGCTCCAGGTATCCATACCACTTCTGAATAACACTATTGAAAGGAATCAAAACACCTTGAAGCAAGAACAAGAAAGATTTGAACTACTAAAAGGAGAGCTGGATTCCATCATCACCAAAGAGCACCTCGTTGAGAAGCTAAAACCAGCTTATGAGCGTTATATTTCTTTGAAAGATAAATTAAAGGAATTAGAACCAACAGTAAAACTACATGATATCGCAGAGAAAGAAAAGACAAAGTTAGAACAATTTATAGACAATGAAAGAAGAAACTTAGAATCAGAAACCAATAAACTAACGGAAGAGAAGAAGGCTGAATTAGAAAAACTTGAGAGAGAGGAAAAATCCATAAAAGAATTGAGCGTATTAGAAGAGAAAGAATTAAGCCTAAAAAAATCAATTTCGGAGCTCCCAACATTAAGAGAGAAATCAGCCAATATCGAGTCTCTAATATCCAAGAATAGGGCTGAAGGATTAACAATGGAAGGACAAATATCCAAAAAACAAAAGGAAATTGAGAAGATAATCAGTATCGGAGAGGGCGCTCCATGTCCAACATGCAGGCAGAAAATGAGTTTAAGTCATATCTCGAAAGTAAAAGCCGAATTTGATCAAGAAAAACTAGGGGTAGGAGAGCATATAGGATATTTGAACAGTACGATAACAACTTATGAGGATAAAAAAAGAGAAAATAAAATCCTTATAGACAAGCTCGAAAGTAAAGAAGAATATTTAAAGACAATTCAGCGCGAGCTAGGTAAGTTATCTGAAAAGAAGGATTCTATTCAAAGGTCGAAAAAAACTCTTCAAATAAGAGAATTAAGGATAAACGAGAACATACAAAATCTTAGTAAACAAAACTATTCTCTTGAAGAGAGAAGGAAGTTATCACAAATTCTAAAAGAAATGGCGATATTGACCAAAGCCAAAGAACTCTATGCAGAAACAGAACAAACGATTTCAAAACCCGAATTTGACAGAATTGAATTTAGATATGTTGAAAATTTACAGGAAATAAAAAGAAAGTCAAAAATTGAAAAGGCAATTCAAGATGTTAATGTATCAATTGATGCTTTAAAGATTGAAATTAATTCTGACGAACGAAAGTTACATGAGAACGAAGCGCTATTCAACAAGAATAAAGATGCAAAAAGAGATTTAGAAGTGTTAGAAGACACCATCGGAAGTTTAGAAAAGGAAATGTCCGAAATAAGGCAGAGGATTTCAGGCAGGCGTTCAGAGCTCAAAATTTTAGAATCAAACTTGCATGAACTCGAAAAGGAAGTTAAAGATAAAAAGGCTCGTCATCAGAATATGCAGATCTTTCAGCAAACGAATAATTGGTTAGAGCAACACTTTATTCCAGCGGTTCAAGACATAGAAAGACATGTTCTTCAGAGTATAAATGAGGAATTTAACCAGTTATTTCAGAGATGGTTCGCTATTTTAATGGACACAGGCGATATTAGTGTAGAAGCAGACTCGAACTTTACTCCAATTATCACTCAGAGTGGCTATTCTCTAAGCGTCAATAGTCTAAGTGGAGGAGAAAAGACATCAGTTGCTTTAGCATACAGACTTGCACTAAACACTATGCTTAAGAAGGTTGCAGGTATGGATAATGCTTTGCTAATTTTAGATGAACCTACTGATGGCTTTGGAAAAGAACAGTTAATTAGGCTAAGACAAGTTCTAGACGAATTAAAGTCTGCACAGATAATAATGGTCTCTCATGAGCGTGAATTAGAGAGTTTTGTGGATAAAATATACAGAGTAACTAAAGATGGTAACCAATCTAGAATTGAAGTAGTAGGTTATAACTAGTTTTCAATTTAATTACTGATCTTCCTATTTAGTTATATTTCAACAAAATAAAAATACCTGATTAATATGCAGGTATAGTTTTCCAGAGCTATGGTTCCGATTACGTCTAGTTTGTATGTCTGACATTTTTCGCCTTATGCGCAGTAGTGTATCATGATAGATCTAGCCTTTTCCATAAGCTTAGCCGTGGCGCCTTGTAAGCGCTTCAGATACACCGAGGATGCTGAACAAAGTTGTTTGTATTTCTTACCGGAGCCTTGCTACTAGATTCACCAGTAAAGCCTACAAGCGTAGAGCTGACTGCCTAGAGTCAACCTTTCCGCTCGCGAGTGCGTATGAGATGACTTTCATACAAGATACCAGATGAACAAACTATCTACAGGAGGATCAGGCAGTTAATGAGTAGCGGAGTTCTCTGAATCAACCACTCCTCTTATATCTAGTAAATCTATCTCTTTGGCCATTTCTTTAGCCTCATTAGTTTCAGAATCCTGGTTCATACATTTATCATAAAATGGGCAATGTGGACATTTACTTCTCTTTGCATCATCTATCAATCTAGGTAATATAGAAACATCATTTTCTTCCAATGCTTTTAAGAATAGGTTTTTGCGTCTAA
>DAOM01000153.1:18170-39445 GCA_002501855.1 Candidatus Nitrosopolaris nunavutensis | reverse complement strand
TCGTTAAGAAGCTGAAGTCCGCCAACCCGTGAATGTTACCAGCATGCTCTCAAACCGTGCTAAGTAACCAGTACTATGATACATGTACTGCTGCAAACGCTACTGATTTGAGCAAGCGCTGCAAATCGGCTGATGGTTTTTAATTGGATAAATGAGTTTTCGAAAATAATACCTATAACGTACATTGGTTGGCAGTAAACGAACTAACGTATTTAGTCATTAAATACGATAGCTCGAAATAGGTTCAAATTCTATTGAGGCCCAATAGCTATCCAACCTTTGTTTACACCTACACCTGAATTTGTGTAGACCGTCTCACAAGCCCGTGGCGAATCTGTCAAAAGTTGATCGACGTGTATGCTACTGCTACTTTTTGTCGAGAATTGAATTTAGCTTGGGGACCAAATTAGAGATGCTGACGGGTTTGTTAATAAAATGGGCATCCGCCAAGATCTTATCGAATTCTTTTCTATCTATTTCAAATGCTGTGAGGAATACGATTTTGATTGATGGGCTTCTTTCTTTTAAACGACGATATAATTCAAACCCGGTCATTTTTGACATTCTGATGTCTGTGAGTACGAGATCATAATAGTCATCAGGATGGCTTGCAAAAGCATTCAAAGCTGACTCGCTAGTGGAAAATACCTCAACATTGAATCTATTCTCGAAATTACTAGATTCTAAATCACGCTTTAAAATACGTAAAATATCCTTCTCATCATCAACAACCATGATTCTTGGACAAAGATTCTTCTGGTCTCTATTAATCACAGATATTTCGTAAATATGATATTATATAACGTTATCAATAACGGCTGAAACGCATATTTAGTCGAGTAACAAGTATGCATCTGCATCCGGGTGAATTCTGACAATTCACGGAAACGATAAAACCAGCTCTTCGTCGCAGATTGGTACTTGGATCCCTTTTCTTAATCTTGTGGGGAGGAGCTCCATCCCCTTTCTTGCTAACGGTTCACCTCTTTCGATACCAAATGAAACAGGGACCATTGCCTCACTTTAGCTGCTAGCACGTTAATGTGGTTCCTTATGAGGCGTACAGAAGAGAGAAGAGAGGTTACATCTGTCTGTGACCAATTCTCAATTTCTAGCCATCCTTCGTTTTCCTGTCAATAGGATCTTCGACCACTAATCCATTATCAACAAAGTACTTTATGAATGTGTGCTGATTGCCAAATACAACTTGTTTAGAACTTAAAAAAATAAATTTATTTAAAAATTCAGTTTTTATTGTGGACAGCCTTCCATCTTTTGTATGTAATACCCGTTCGAAGCAATATCTCTTTCAATTGGTGGGGGTGCTTCCTGGATATGACAGAATTGACATTCTTCTTGAGTCATTTTTTGCTCCGCCTGACCAACGCTTGCGAGATACCGCTTGCCATACTCAACTGCCTTCTCGTGAGAAGTATCCGCCTCTACCACAACGTCAAAGTGCATCGTTTTGCCATCACTCTTTTGTACATATGTATCGTATACTGCACATTCCATAAGATTAATTCTCAAGTAACATTATTTATTCCATATCGTTGGCTTCTAATCCAGTATGGAGAATTATTATAGAACATTTAATTCGAGCCCTGCTGATTAATGATAGAACCCAGGTTCTGAGTATAGGATTGAAAACCAAGTTAGATCGGTCAGGGATTTTTCATCAATACTTAGTTGGCACCACCTCTCAAGATCACATTATGTATACTCATGGAATGAATGTAACTATTATTGGCAGTACTTAGAGTCTACAGGCGAAATTCGATGTTTATGGACTTGGCAGACCTGGTGGAAGAAATTAGTACATTGGGATTAGTCGATGCGCTGCAAAAATATCACAACAAGCCACCTGAAATGGAAGCCAAAAGCATAGTGGCAGGACCTAGCTTTCTTCAGTACCTAAACAAATTATTTCAAATCCAAATATCAGCTGGAGATATCATACAATTTGAATCTGGAAACACAAGCAAATACTATATGCTTTCAGCGAATGGAACCTGGGATGAGATTATCAAGCTACAATAACGTCCCTACAGACGAGAAAGCGGCAAAGCAAATGCCTCTTGGATATTGTTATTCTGCAGGCATTCGTGTTTAATAGCAAATTTCATTAATAAGTAATTCATATACTGTTGTTCAGCTGCAATTTTCAAAGTCAAGATTTGCTAAACAATCGTAATACACTCGAATATGTTGCTGTAAATCTGGGGTAACAAATTGGTGTACAGTACATATCCATATGCAGAGTAGTTTGTAATTGCCTTCGATAATGATATACAGCCAACATAGATAAAATCATATGTTTTCCTAATCAAAGCTATACTTATAATTCGCAATTTTGATTGTTATGATAACGAGGTGAAATAATATAACTACAGAGCAGAGGCAGACTATACTTAATTTGTATAACTCCGGAATAATGCCAGATATAATTGCTCTTGAGTTGGATATAACCCAAGAGGAGGTCATGCGAATTATTCAAAGGGAGAACAGCGAAGAGGAAAGAAGAAAAATAACCGCCAAAAATGTCTCTGACGTTCCACTGTTAAGCAAGTTTTATCTTGATGATGTGGTTAACATCAATAAAGCTATTAAACTAGCACAATCCAGAATGTGGGGGGCTCTGAAAGTAGGATCTGACTTTAACATCTCAATGGAAGAGACCCAAAACATTCTGGAAATCTATGCGAAGTCCAAGGTTACTCTAGTGATTTTGCATGTAGATTTGGTGGATTCAACTAGACTGCTAATGACGCTTCCTGTCGATAGGCTTGCGACGATAATCCAGGCTTTTAGTCAGGAAATGTCCTTAATGATAGCAGCATACGGCGGATATGTACTAAAATACATCGGGGATGCAATCCTAGCTTTTTTTATGGTTGACTCTAGTGACTTCTATCTGCCGTCCATTAACGCGGTAAATTGCGCTTGCTCTATGATCAAAGTGGTTCGGGAGGGTCTAAATCCAATACTAAATCAATATGATTATCCTGAGCTGAATGTAAGAATCGGAATAGATGTTGGTGAGAATGCGGTAGTACAATACGGATGGGAGACTCGCACGATAGATGGAAAAATTGTATCGAAAAGGCCCCAGCTCGATATATTAGGTTATACTATGAGCATCGCAACCAAGATGACTACACTCGCAAAGCCCGATCAAATCATAATCGGCCAATTAGTGTATGAGGTACTGGAAGACCAACAAAAGTCTACTTTTAGACAATTACCACTAAGCCCACTTATTTGGAATTATTCTAGTAGTAATACTGGAGATATTTATCATCTATATGTCAGCTTGAGTGAGAATGAAAGGACCATTCAAGATAGTCTCAATCTGACCGAGTAAATTTTATTATGTCACTCATACTTTGCAAATACTTTTTTTATGCTTTGGCGTAAGAGCCCGATTTCCTTTCGTATATCTGTCCGTTTTGCATAGCCTTTTTGATAAAAGTTCTTGCCTCCTCCTCAGTGAATTTCCCTGTCTTTGCAAGCTCATTAATGAAATTCTTTTCTTCTACATCATTTTTATCTTGTCCAGAAAGTGCATTAAAAACTTCCATAAATACCTTCAACTTGGAGATCTCGCTGTGAGGCTTGCCATGCAGTACACCTAGATCTACCCTTCCCGTGTTAACATCAACTCCCGCAGTTTCTAACATTCTTTGCACAAGGTAGATTGCACGTTCCGCATCATCGGTATCCACTTTGTCTTTTAGCAACAATCTCGCCCTTGCCGTAGATAGTCTAATCAGACCTTCAAGCTGTCTGGGTGTAACGGTGATCATACCTTCGGAGTCGACATTTCTCATTTTCATGTAATAATTTTTAATAATATCAATTGCTTCAATCGTTAGCCGTGGTTCGATCTGTTTCGAAAATGCAAGATATTTACTGAACAGATCTATATCGATCGCAGGATGCGCTGCACGTCCTGAATCACGATGAAGCTCCAAAATGTGACTCGCTACACGGCTATCCTTCTCTTTCTCTGGCGTGTCTCTAACCACATAAATGATGTCAAATCGAGTCAAAAGCGGAATGGGCAAATTAACATTCTCTGTTATATTCTTGAATGGATCATACTTCCCATAGAGCGGGTTCGCTGCCGACAAGATGGAAGTTCGTGCATTTAATGTGGCAACAATACCTCCTTTTGCTACAGAGCAGGTCTGTTGTTCCATAACTTCATGCAATGCTGAGCGGTCTTCAGGCTTTATCTTATCAAACTCATCAATGCAAACCAAACCCTGGTCTCCTAACACCACAGCCCCAGCTTCGAGCATCATTATCCCAGACTTGTCTCGAATTACGGCAGCAGTCAGACCTGCTGCTGTCGTACCTCGTCCAGAGGTATAAAGACCCCTCGGTGCAATTTTAGCGGCGAACTTTAACATTTCCGATTTTGCAGTGCCAGGATCGCCGACCAAAAAGACATTGAGATCTCCCCTGCGAGTTGATCCGTCTTCTAGTTTTTTTGTTACTGATCCTACTATTAATAATAAAATTGCTTCTTTGATTACTTCGTGACCGTAGACGTGGGGAGCAAAAGAAGCTATAAGTTTGTCATATGCATCCGGTTTGCTTGCTATAGCCAAGATCTGTTTTTCATCTTCTGTGCTAATTGCCATTCTTTCGACAGTTCGCATCTCCTTGCTACCGGCCCGTCCGCCAAGATATTCAATGTTATTTCCTTCCATTCGTAAGCGGAATAGGCTAGTCTTTACTTGCGGGGAGATTTGGTCTTGCTCTATTCTGATAATACCGGTTAACATAATTCTGTCCCCCGGTCGACATTGATCAACAAGGTCACCCATCACTGTGACTTCCACATAGTGTGGGAGCTGACCAGCTGGTAGATCCTCAGGTAATTCCTGAAGTCTTACCATTTGAAAGTCACTAAAAATGCTATTTTCCGGATCCATCTCAAGCTCTTTCTCTGAACAGTTTATGCACTTCAAAGGTTGCCTCAGTTGTAGTCCTTTCAATTGCGCTTCGGTAATGGTGTTACAGTTGAGGCAGCGATAGCCGATCTTCTTGGCAAGTGGTTTAACCTCGGATGACCTCACGACCATACCCGAAACTCCAATTAATTTGTCTATTACCTCGGCATTTATATCTCGCAAGCCCTTCTGTACGGTATAATTTCCTATTCTAACTTTGATTTTATCTCGTATTTCCAATGCGTAATCTGGGTGGATTTCGGTTAGAATTGATAACACCGCGGCATTAAATGCCTCTAACATGTCGTCTGGATTATGTGTGATATGCTTGGCAAGATCTGGCCTAAATGTATCGAAATCAATATAATCAACTACAAGTGAAACAGAGTTCGAGGCCATCATATGGTTAATACTATCAAAATACTTGTAGGTCCCATCTTTATCTTTAAATGATCGTAAAAACTTTTCTAAATTGTTGGATAATGCCGCTAAGGTTTGTTGCTCAGACAAATTTCTTTAACACTCTCTGTTTGAATGTTGAAGAAGAATTGTGAACAAGAATATAGAGTTCATTTTCTTCAGCTGAGAGTTTTTCTTTTAGTTCTGGTGAAAGAGGAGACGCGGCTGCGAGCTTGACAATTTTTTCGAGACGAGAAGCTATGAACGAGTTCATTGAAACTATCAGATTTTCCCTTTCTCTTTCCTTCAAACCCTCTAAATAATCATTAACTCTTATATAAAAATCGGTATCTATTCCGGACAGATCATGAGGCTTTGCTATTCTTTCGCGATTCAAAGCTCTGGAAATATATGTAGAGACGTGATTATCTGGAATTTCAACAGTGTCTTGGTCCAACAAAATTTTTGCTACCCATCGAGGAAGGGATGATAGATCACCTTCCTTTGCGTCGATTGTGAGGCCGCCTACAGACACATTTACATCTCGTTTGTATGATACCCTAACTTCTTCCATCAAATATTCTATGCGATAAGCGCCTTGAATAATTTTGACCTCATTATCTGAAGAAGTATTACTAGGCAATCTAACTGTGTTGAGTATATAATTATTGATCGTTATATCTTTTGTCAGGACAGCTTTTGTTAAGCTGCGAGCTAAACTCGAAGGCGAGTTATTTAGTTAACTTATTATGATATAAAAAGAGTCAGGTATTCCACCACGCATGCCAACAATAAACAAAAATCTCTCAAATTTGATGTGGGTTGAGAGATATCGCCCGTTAACACTAAATGAAGTTATAGACCAAAAAGAAATTGTCAACGCTCTGCATCAACTTATCAATATTCCAAATGAGCTGCCACATTTGTTATTTGCAGGTCCTCCAGGAGTGGGAAAGACTACAACCGCGTTGTGTATCGCGCGACAGCTGTTAGGAGAAGAATGGCGGAGGGATACTCTCGAGTTAAATGCGTCTGACGAAAGAGGGATCAAGATGGTTCGGGAGAGGGTTAAGGAATTCGCCGCGGTCATGAAGCTAATTACCGGTAACAGGGACGAGAAACCGTTTAGAATAATTATACTTGATGAGGCAGATGAGATGACTTCTGAAGCGCAGACTGCCCTAAGGAGAATCATTGAAGACAGCTCGAGAACGACTCGCTTCATTATTATTTGTAATTATCTGTCCCAGATAATTGAGCCTCTGCAGAGTAGGTGTGTAGTCTTTCGGTTTACAAGATTGGCGAAGGAAGACCTCGTACGACACCTAAAAACGATCTGTGAAAAAGAAGGAACTAAATTTGAAGAAAAAGCACTCTCACAGATCTATGATGCCACTTCGGGAGACTTACGCCACTCTATTAACATACTCCAGGCGTCGGCTGGCATGGGGTCCGTAACACACGCCAATGTAATTGCATCAAGAGGGCTTTCAGGCAAATCCAAAGTCGGAGAAGTTATCAGACTAGCTCTTGCTGGTAGGTTCACTGACGCCAGGGTCAAACTATTTGAATTGACAAACGTGTATGGATTGTCTGAAAATGATTTTCTCAAATATGCTAATCAGGAAGCGTATGATATGAAATTGGATCATCCTGATGAATTCGCAGCTCTAATGGCAGAATATGATTACAGACTCGCAGCGGGTGCCCATCCTGAAATCCAGTTAGCTGCGTTGTTGGCGCAATTGGGCAAGTTAGGATCAAAGGCTAGTAACTAACAGATGTAGTGGTATTTTGAAGCAATAGCTAATAATCTTCCTCAATCTCTTCTTCGCCTTCTTCTTCCTCCACCTCTTCGAATTCTTCTTCTAATTCCTCTCTTTCTTCGGCACTCTTGTAGGGAAGATCGGCCTCGCCAGGAGCGCCACACACTGGACACTTGAATTCAATAGTCTGACCTTCAAGATCCAGAGGAAATTCTTTAGAAAATATTTCGTCACACTTCGAACATACCAGTGTAGTTTGAATATTGTCTTGACTAAATTTGTGTGACTGTACTCTAAAGATCGTACTCGCCATTCTTTTTACCTATAATTACTTTATTATAAGCCTTGTTGTCGCTAAGATGCAAATAACTGTATGGCTGTGTACTCTACTATATTCTCGATTTTGAAGTTCACATAGCCTGTAATTCTGGTTTTGAGGTATAAATGAGTGAAAGGACATGTTCACGAATTTCCTTCTGTTCCATTATACCACGGTGCGCCTCTGTCAGTATTACGCTTCCATTTCTAACACCACGCATTTTCATGCACAGATGTTCCCCTTCTGCTATGACCAGAACTCCTTTCACTCCTCTTCTCATTACCTCATCCGCAATCTCTTTTGTAAGCCTCTCCTGAATTTGCATTCTACGTGCATATTTTTCAACAAGGCGGATCAATTTCGATATTCCAAATACTTTACCAGCAGGAACATATGCTATGTGTATCTTTCCGAAAAATGGAAGCATATGATGTTCGCACATACTGTAAAATTGGATATCTTTGGCGATAATTGTTTCTGCAGCCTCGGTGAAGCTTACATCGAGTTCTGAGTTTATTTTATATCCCCCAAATATCTCCTCGTACATCTCCGCCATACGTGCCGGAGTCCCAATTAGGCCTTCTCGATCTGGGTTTTCGCCTATCTCTATCAGCAGTTGTCTTAGCAATTTTTCTATTTTTTCCTTATGTATCGTATCTACTTTTTCTATGTTTATCTTTTCATCTGGCTGCATCATTGTTATTATCTAGCCCCTATTTGTTTATGTAACTGAGGTATAATCCTTACCTCTATGTAATAGGGACAAACTATATCGTAAAATTGTAACAGACGTTCTGTTGTTGGTTCATCTATCCTGTCGCTCGGCTGTATTATAAACCCACTTATGTCTGCAGTACGTACTTGTTGGAAGATATTTTCTACAAGGCCTGCGAACTCTTTAATATCAGTCGAATTAGTCACTACAATTTTGATGTATGTGATTTTGTGGTTTTTAACAGACGTCCTTAAGCACCTAATTTCATTCTGCAATAAGTTGTCATAATGATTCATATCAACTACCTTGGAATCGCGCATCTTGAGCTCTACTTTACAAATATCTATATACGGAATTAGTTTTGCAAACCTATCGGAGTCATAACATGCTGATTCTAAGTAAGTCCTAAGTCCTCTCTCTCTAACGAATTTGGCTAGATCAATGACCGCCTCGTATTGAACTAACGGCTCACCTCCAGTAAAATTAACTTTGTAGGTAAAGGGCTTTAGGTGATCTGCGATTAGCTTCTTTACATATTCAAGTGAATAGCTATTACCACTATACATCGGTAAAGCATAGCTAGTGTCACACCATCGACATTTGAGATGACATCCAGCCATTCTCACAAAGAGTGTCTTTGTACCAAACAAGATGCCCTCGCCTTCGATACTAGTGAATATTTCGCTAAGTTGGATTGTATTTGGGTTCGTTAGCATAACGTGTTTTATCCTCTACACCTGCGTTGCTAATTGCAATCTTCCTATTTATACACGATTCGCATCTGCCACACTGAATAGGATTTTTACCTTTTTCCCTTAACCCGTTGGAATAGCAGCTCCATGTATCGAAAATCCGATCGCCTAGATGTTTATAGCCTTTACTCAACAAACCTGACTTATCTATACCGTTAACTGCTGGAGACCACACAGTTATCTTTTGTCTCGTTCCCGATCTTATGCCGTCCGATTCGCCCAGATTCAGCGTATTGGTTATTGACTTTATGAAACTTGCACGACAATCTGGATATCGTTCGTCGCCAGTATGTGCACCATATGCCACGAGTTCTGCACCAATGCTCATGGCCCATGCACTTGCAATTGTGATGAATACTGCATTTCTCAGTGGGACAACGATACTATAATCGAAATGTTGGGGTAAAACTTGTTTTGTGTCTGTTAAGACGTTTGTTCTTCCATAAATCTCCTTCATGAACGAGATATCAACAATTCTATGATCTTCAATCTTCAAAATCCTTGCGAAACGTTTTGCTGCCTGAATTTCGTATCTTGCTCGCTGTCCGTATGCAAAAGTGAGCATGTAAACGCTGTAACCTTCTTCTCTCAAATAGGCCGCGGTGCAAACAGAATCAAGTCCACCACTCACGATACACACTGCTTTTCGTATTCTTGGTCGCCTATGAGCAGGCAGAGCCTCAAGTTTGGAGGGCAATACACATGATTAACAATTAATACCATATTATGTGCTACTACTAGAACCTATACTACTCTGACAAACGACTACCTTCAATAGTAACAATGTAACTTTTTTCTGCGGGTTCAATTTGATATTTGCATCCTACTATTTGGCTTACAACGTGCAGATTCGTCTTGAGATGTTCAGTCGCTATTCCTATCCTATATCGCGATTTTCCCTTTGTGAGACTTAGCGGGATTACGAGCATATCTGCAAGAAATCGATCAATTGGAACGTTGACCTCATAGCTTTCAATAAAATTCTGCACAGCTTCTTCCCCTACTTTTTCGGCCGATTTGTCTCTTGCGCCAATCGAATCACCCCCGATATATGGGCCAAAATCAGATTCAGAGTACACCAAAATCGAAGTACCAGGGGATAGTGAAGATTCAAATGAGGACGAATAAAAATTGCAGCGAACTCCGCGCCTTTCTAATCTTAACAGAGCAGAAGAAATCTGTCTTTCTGCAACGCTTTTTGGAAGTTGGCAACATACACTCGCAATTTTAGGTTCTATGTTGCGTCTATTCAAGAGGTCAAATGGGCTTATGTTTTTACAGGGACTAATCTCTGCCTGTATTACTCCTCCGCCCTTTGGGTAGTATCCTCTTTTGAGGATATTTAGGCTGAAATTTATTCCTATATTTTTATACGCGTTGTGCATGATAAAGCGCAGATAATCAGCAGTAGGACTCATCTTCACATCGGTACCACCAGTTACCTGAACACTTAGGCTTTTGCCTGATAACGCCACAGCGGGAATAATTGTTTGTAATATCATCGGAATGCTACCTGCGGTTCCCGTATCAATTCTTAACTCGCCTCCTTCATAATTGTCAGGTTTTGGAACAAATCTTATCCATTCGGCACCGACTTTAAGATTCTCTACCCTCGCGCTGAATATCTCGGCTACAGCCCTAGTCGCGTGCATATGCTGTGGTCTGAGTCCAGGATTATGACGTTTCGCTCGGATATTGATTACCTCTATAGACTTCCCAGTTATAGCAGATAAGGTGACGGCGCTACGCAGAATTTGTCCTCCGCCCTCACCATAGGCACCGTCGATTGTTAGCACAAAGATCTGTCATTCTTGTGGATATAGAAAGATAAAAATTCTGCTCTACAACTCATACATAAAATAATCAGAATAACGACAATATTATCATTGTTATTATCGTTGTTTTCTTGAATAGAACACGTCAGATAAATTGATCTTTTCCTAAGATATCAAAATTACTTTAAATTATCGAGTCTAGTATGAGTATATAATGTTGAATATATAATGTCGCGTGGTATATTTGTCGGCAGATTTCAACCATTTCATTTAGGACACATAGCAACTATCAAGTTTGCTCTAGAGAAGGTTGAAGAGCTTGTAATTGTAATAGGTAGCGCACAGATAAGTCACGAAATGAGGAATCCATTTACTGCCGGTGAACGGATTCAAATGATAAAAGATTCACTTGATGCAGAACAGGGAATTGATATCAAAAGAATATTGATGATTCCTGTCCCTGATGTGAGCTTCCATCCTCTTTGGACGTACCAGCTTGATATTATGGTTCCTAGATATCAGTCGGTGTTTTCAAATGATTTCTTTACACGTCTATTGTATAAAGAAAGGGGGATTGAAGTCATCCAACCTGGTCTTCATAGACGGAACGAACTATCTGGTACAGAAATTAGGTCTAGGATGGTACGCGGAAGAGATTGGAAAGACCTAGTCAGTACCGAAACTGCGAAATTTGTCGACGATATACATGGAATTGAAAGAATCAAAGCGATTTTTATGAAGCATTCCGAATCAAGTCATTAGACTCTCAAACTTTAGTACTGAAATATTCGATGCAAGCTAAGAGACCTGTTGCTGGAGGTTTTAATTTGAAGAAAATGTATTTTTAGCTGTCTGTCCATAAGTATAAGTACAATTGGTGTTTGGAACTAGCTGTACCGAAACGAGAATGGATGAGGAAAAGATTTTGTTCAAAATGGAGAAGGAAAGATGGCTAATTGACTTGCAAAAGCTGTCAAACGATGAACTAATGCGTATGTATAACACTCTGAGCACGGGACGTTATGAATTTGCAAAAGATGCTTGGTATATTCCACTCGAAGGTGACAAAAGGTGTCCTATTATGATTGCCAAGGGCTATAAAGCACCCGATAGCCCTGAGAAAATGGTAGAATTTCAAGAAACTGCAAAAATACTAGAACAAGAGTACAGGAGATTCATTGACGCATGGGATTTCGGACAAATAACAAAATACGATCTTGAGAAGGCCGTTCTGGATATTCTAGAGGCAAGAAGCATAGCGATTATCGAACGTTCACGTTGATACCAACCACCGAGCACTTTTAGATCCTTCTCTCGTTTGAATCTGCACCTCTAAAGCGAGGTAGAGGGACTATTTGCCACAGTTTTGTTAATATATAGAAAAAAGATCCCACGGAAGTAGGATTGTCCATCAGAGATAAGGACAATTTAACAGGATACAAAGAAAAGAGCGCGGAGTTGCTTCGGAAACAACACGTTGCCGTAGGCGACACTATTACGATAAAGACCTCTGAGAATGAATTTACAGGCATCTTGATGCCGCGTTATGAATCAGCGGACAAAAATCATATTGTTATCAAATTAAGAAGCGGTTACAACCTAGGGATTGGAACAGAGAAGATTCGATCGATTGCTAAATTAACAGACCCAACTCGAGATGTACCTGATACGCCCGCTACGAAAATTATGACTTTTGTAGATTCGTTTAAACAAGTAAGCAAGGAATTCAAAATCAATCAATCAACCAACCAGAATGACAGGAGCAAAGAACATCCCAAAATTGCGCTGCTAGGGACTGGTGGCACGATCGCAAGTAAAGTAGATTATCGGACAGGAGGTGTCAGTGCAGCTCTTTCGGCATCCGAGATATATGCTTCTGTACCTGAACTTGAAAATTATGCCTCAATCGAGCCCGAGGTGTTGTTAAATGAATACAGCGAAAATCTGAAGCCTGCGGACTGGACCATTATTGCTGATAAGATAAAGGAAAAGGTCACGTCGGGGAAGTATCAAGGGATAATAGTTTCCCATGGAACCGACACCATGCACTATACTGCAGCCGCACTTAGTTTTGCCTTACAAAACTTGCCTATTCCTGTTGTATTAGTAGGTGCACAGCGATCGTCTGATAGACCCTCATCAGACGCAGCCCTGAATCTTATAGGGGCGACGATATTTGCTGTAAAGTCTGAACTAACTGGAGTTTTTGTTAGCATGCATGCTACCACTTCGGATGACGTAATTGCTTGTCATCTTGGTACCAGGGTGAGAAAGAATCATACCAGCAGGCGTGATGCTTTTGAATCAATAGTTGGCGTGCCTATAGCTCTAATCAGAGGTGAAGTTCTTGAAATGCAATTGGAACAAACAGGGCTGAAACTTAAGAAGCGTAATAATAATACTAATGGCCTTGTAGTTCGACCGGACTTTGACAGAAGAGCTGTACTACTAAAATACTATCCTGGATTTAATCCGGAGTTCATATCTCATGCGGTGGCAGCAGGTTACAAGGCTATTATTCTTGAAGGAACAGGCCTTGGGCATGTTAGTAAAGAGTGCTTTCCACAAATCCGAAATGCAGTAGAATCAGGCACACTGATCTTCATGACTTCGCAATGTATCTGGGGAAGGACGAGAATGACTGTATACGAGACTGGTAGGGATCTGCTGGATATTGGCGTAATCCCGTTATCAGACATGATGGCAGAGACTGCTACCGTAAAAGCAATGTGGGCCCTCGCAAACAGTAAAGACGCTAAATCTGCCACGAAATTGATGCAGGAAAATATTGCAAATGAAATATCGATGTCTATACCTATCTGATAGGTAAGCTTAAAAGATGTCCAGTCCAAATTGGACTTGTAACTTTGACGATAGATCCAGTAGTCATTAATCTCAAAGTCGGGATTGAAATTCACCAGCAGTTAGCAACCAGCGGCAAACTATTTTGTAGTTGTAGATCTAAAGAGATTGAAAAGTATGGCGCGACCTTCGTTCGTAAATTGCGACCAACACAGAGCGAATTGGGCTCGTATGATCCTGCTGCACTGTTCGAATTCAAAAAGATGCGTACGATAAAGTATTACGCATCAGTAACTTCTAGTTGCTTAGTAGAGGCCGATGAGGAACCACCACACGACGTTGACAACGGCTCGCTCGAAACTGCACTGATAATTTCCCTAGCCCTTCATTCGGATATTGGCGATGAGTTGCATGTTATGCGTAAATTCGTAATTGATGGCTCAAATACAGGCGGGTTTCAGCGAACAATTCTAGTTGCCAATGGTGGGTACCTTGACGTTAATGAAAAAAGAGTGAAAGTGCAAAGTATATGTCTTGAAGAAGATGCGGCCAAATTGATTTCAGACGACGGTACAATTAAGGAGTACGGACTGGACAGATTAGGGGTGCCACTAGTTGAAATTGCACTCGAGCCGGTGACTGGCACGCCTGAGGAAATAATGCGGATTGCACTGTCCCTCGGCAGGCTATTACGCGCAAGTAAGAGAGTGGCACGAGGGCTTGGAAGCATAAGACAGGATGTTAATATCTCCATAGATAACGGAGCAGTGGTTGAAGTAAAGGGTGTGCAGCGATTGGACCAACTTGTAAAAGTAATACAATATGAAATGCTCAGACAGCATGGTTTGATTACAATTGCCCAAAAACTAAGAGATAGGAAAGATGTTGAAATAGAAATTGGTGACAGGATTGAAGATGTAACCGACATTTTAATGAAGTCTCCTTCGAAAGTGGTGATAAATTCACTCCAAGAAAATAATAGCATTTTCAAGGCAATCAGGGTAAGGGGTTTTGGGGGTATGATAGGATTTGAGCCATATCCGGATATACGTATAGGAAAGCAACTAAGTGAGTTGGTTAGATTTTACGGACTGGGAGGCGTATTTCATTCTGATGAGTTACCAAGGTATGGTATCAGCAGCGAAGAAGTTCAGGCAATAAAAAATAAATTGCGTATGGATGCCGAAATGGATGCATTCGTACTCGTTGGTGGTCAAAACTTTAAGGTCGATCTTGCAATAGAAGCCATAATTCAGAGATTAAAGATGGCGTTGAATGGTGTTCCGCCAGAAACACGCGCTGCTACGTTTGAGGGAAAAACAGTATTCAGTAGACCAAGACCGGGCGCGGCAAGGATGTATCCCGAAACTGACGTTCCGTCCATTCCAATCAACAGTTCAAGAATAGCATCCCTTTCTGAAAATGTCCCCAAATCAATGGACGAAATCTTAAATTCCCTGGCCAAGAAATACAGCCTGAACAAAAAACTTGCAGAGCAAATCTTTGATTCTGATTATTTCGGCATTTTTGAGGAAATTGCCGGGTCGGTGAAAGAGGTACGTCCAACATTTATTGCATCGAAACTTACAGAAGACCTAATTAATCTGGAACGACACGGATTGGATCCAGCAGTTATAACGGATGAAATCCTTATTGACGTTTTCAAAAGACTTGATAATGGCACGATCGCTAAAGAATCTGTTATCTCAATTTTCGAAAAACTGATGAAAAAAGAGGCTGAAACAGTCGAAGAAGCCAAAATGGCACTCGGCATAACAGCGATAAGTGATCAAGAATTGGACACAGCTATTGAGAAGATTCTAAAAGAGAATATGTCTATAATTATTGAAAAACGACTCGGGGCAGTTGGAATACTCATGGGTAAAAGCATGGCACTGCTTAGAGGAAGAGCAGACGGCCATAAAATTAATTCAATGTTGCAGCAGAAGCTAGAATATTTGTTGATGAAGGTCAATAGCTCCGACGCTAGCCCATCCGCATCGGCATGACTTAGCCGTAATGAAATAAACTAGAAAAATTTCTCTGCATGATCGGAATATCCGACGAATGTTAGAAAGAACTGAACAGGTTACAACTAAGTTAGCATCGATAATAATAAAACTTTCTTTTGCTTCATTACCTTAGCTAACACGCTGTCATGACAAATCTGGGCTAGCAGATGATAAACTTGATCGTTCGATTATCTGCTATTTGCCGTATCAATTTCAATTATATGTTAAGGATTCTTATTTTAATAGGTTAGTCGGGACTGATACTTGGTATTTTTCAACTTTCTCAGCTTCAAAGCCTCTTCCGTAAGTACTAGCTATTGATATAAGGTTCATTGTATCGCAGTCATTTTTGGAAGAGCCTTTCGTAGTATGCGGCGATGTCAGCCACTCTTCGAAGCAAGATGTAAGGTTAATAATTATCTATTAGCGCGTACCATGGTGGATGATTGCATGATTGTGATGAGGATAGTTTGCCTTTCTTTCGCGTCATTAGCTTTGCTCTTTACGGTGATGCTAATCGGAACTTATGTTGATGCCTCACATCAAGGGCTATCATGCCCTGATTGGCCACTTTGTCCCAACGGGTTCAATTTTCCACCAAAAAAGTACCTTTTTGAGGAAATCCATAGAATTGTTGCGGCGATGACTGCAGGCGTTATCTTTGCTACTGCAGGTTATGCTGCGAAGAAATCAGGTATTATGAGAAAAACTGCTATTACAGCTGGTATTATAGTCGCAGTTCAGATTGTATTGGGTATGTTTGTTGTCAATACAAAATTAAACGCTTTGCTTGTGGCAACCCATTTATCAACAGGTGTTTTTCTATTCGCGTTGGCTATGATTACTTTCGTCTCATCATACCGATTGATAAATATACCAAACCATAGTCGTTAAAAATAATACCGTATAATTGACTGGGAGGGTAATTTTCTATAAAATCACATTCACGCGATCAATGCAACGGATCTATTAGTACTATTATATGGTAATTTAGATTATTTATTTTACAATGACCTTTCCAGTCATCCATGGATGAAAAACACAAGTGTACTCATATAAGCCTGCTTTCTCGAAAGTTATCGTGAACGTTCTTCCAGCTTGAATGCCTGGCGGGATCTCGCCGTTTGGGAACAACCAGCCCGAATTAATATACTTCTCACTTCCATTCATAGTATATTTCGCATCCCAATTAAGGAATGTCATACTGCCATTTGAATTAATGACAACCGGATTGTATGCCCTAGCATTTGCGGCTATTATGAAACTTGTGTGGTTTTGCCCGGGGACAACAATTGGTTCACCGTTAGAAGCAGCCGACGGCAATAGGGTTAATTGAGCAGATTTTGACACCTCTACCGGCAGAAAAGATTGTGTTGGGTATAAACTACCCATCTGAAAGGTAACGGTATGGGGTTCTGGTACCCGAGTGGGATTGTACCAAGTAACACTTCCTCCAGTCTTAATTTCGACTGTTTGTGGGAAAAATTGGGTTGATGACACATTATTGTCTCCCCCGCCAGTCTTTACTTTGACCACATTCCCTGTTGTGAGATTATTCAGGGTGTTAGCATTAGTCAAGAGCCTTGCAGAAATTAATTTCCCAGAAACGAATTCTGGTCCCAAAATTCTAGCACTAACAACTACCAATAATATCCCTGTGACCATAGCTATCGCGAGTGCACCAGTTAGTAAGACCAATTTATCGTTCATCCTTTCTCTAACCAAGAATGAGAGGCTACTTTAATTTAATAGATACTCCTGTATGTGCTTGTACCTGCTGTAGATTAATTATTTATTACACTACGAACCCGATCAGAACACCCCGGTTCGATATGATGGCTGGTCCTACTACTTTACTGCTTATATAATAAAATGAATATTGATGTATCATTGCGACTGCCCCTTAGAAGGAAGTCGAATCTGGACCTTGTTATGAGCCTTGAAGCTAGTAGAAGTATAGGATTAGGACTAAAAGGAGAAAGATACTACTCCTAGTGATTCTCTGATCCTCCGCCATACTTCTTTATGCTTTGGCAATGATTCCACTTTATATAATTCCTTAGGATTATTCATCTATGGAACGAGATGAGATCGTTAAGAGGATCGACATCCTTACTCGAGGATTATCACAACGAAGTTCTGACATAAACGAGTCTTCAGAAATAAAAATCGTAAGGAGCGAAGTAGAAGAAGAGGATAAACCGAAGCTAGCTGCTTTATTAGAAGACATAATTGTATTGCTGAAAGACGACCCGGAGAATAGAGGAAAGATAAAGGGAATATGGAACAGACTAATGGATGGCTATGGGCATATCAAGCCTATATCAGAATTGTTGGGATCAGTGAAACTTTCTTTTCTAGATAGCACAACTAACAATATATCTTAGCAGTCTATGAACAAAGTTTGTTCATATATATTGAAACAATGGCTGTAGGCATTAATTACGGAATCCGTGTTTTCCATAATGCGGAAATAGGAGTCCATCAGAACAAAGTTAGGGTTCTAGCAGGTTCAAGAACTAGAAAATTGTAATAGGCAACAACACAGTTTAGCCAATTGTGCATGACTGAGAAATATCATTAAAATGGTATTCGAAGCGTGGACCAGAGAGGTAGCAAGCAGACCGGGTTAGAGGCAGCATGTGAGATAGTTGTCTCATTAGATTGGTGGAAAGATAAAATGTCATTCCATGTCGGGCCCCTTTGGCGATAACAAACTCTTTCAACGACTATATTAGATTTCAACTATTTAAAAATGGGTCTTCTTCTTGCCAAACTGCAATCCTGCACTAGGTTATTAGAGAACGGACAAACAATATGGGATATATCAAGTCCCAACTACATTTGCTATCTCCAACATCGATATACGGAGGATTTAAAAAAATGACTCGAAATTTGTCAGTAGTATTCGGGTCAATCTAGTATAGCCACTAGCACAAAAAAATCCGCATTTTATTAGATAGACTCATTATTACTGTGAAATCCCGTATACACCTAGTTTGATAAATAGTAAGACCGAATCTGATTTTGATCCATTAATGAAATTAAGTGTCTGAGATCGCTTCTAGCCACCCGGAAAAGCCGAATGCTGCGGGGAGCAGCATGAGAATAAATAATTGTTCCAAATAAGTGAACAAATTTACAGAGAAGATAACAGTAGTAGCACAATATATTATTGATCACGCTCGGATAAGAAAAGGGTTACTACTAAACTATATTTAATCTAAGTCATACGTGATTTGTTTTAATGTAAATAGACGCCTACAAATATTAGTTTTATATAAATACTTAGTTTCCCAATGGCTTTGGACATAATTGGAATACACTCCGCTTGACATAATTGCAATGATTCTCGAGACACTCAACTTCAAAAGGGGTCGAATTCTACTTAATCGCTTCCTATCTCCTGATCAATTGCAGAATTATTTGACGGCGTTACAAGAAAATCGTATGTTAGTTTACGAGGAAGAGAAGCAAACCTTTAAGACAACATACAAAGGGATGTACTTCTTGCAAATCTATAACCAAGTTGGTGATTTAGTTGCACCCACCGGCATTTAGCCGTTTATGTATTACCTTTCTTTTAACTTGAGCACATATCCTAGTCGTTATCATTATTATCATCAACGAATTATCTCGTTCCAACAAAATTTTGATCAGGGGCTTCTAACAGCGTAGGCATCTCTTCCTGCTATGCCTGCCTCGTAAGAAAAATAAAGTTATATGACTTTCCTAAGTAATCTGTATGAAATTCTTTCATTTCAGACAATCTTATATTAATTAGATACCAATTTAATAACAGTATCCGTCATACCATTATCGATTATAATCATAGCCCTCTTCAATCAAAACCATACTATTATTCTCCTTGGCTACTGCTAAGATAAAGCCCGCGCTATCGCAGGATCGTCAAACTTTCATTAATGATTTGCGTATCTGCGATTTACGACAGTGCCTTTTTATAAAAGCATTGATTAGTGGGCCAAGCAACGGAGAAAAATTATTGTATAGTAGTAAGATAGGTAGTACCGTTCAGTGACCGTAACACCTTGAAAAAAAACATGCGAAGTGCGGGATTTGAACCCGCGATCCCGAGCTTGGGAAGCTCGTACCTTAACCAGGCTGGGCTAACTTCGCTCGCATTTACAGACGACGAATTTGGGATAATAAGATTGCTATTCTCAAGAGTAGACGTGATAGGACTTGTCAATTAGCTGCTATTATTAGAGTGCCGCCCGCCACCGACGATGAAGACTGACAGAGATCAGTATTGGATACTAGGATCAGCAAGGCGTACCAAAAGTATGGAATTCATTTCTTGGGAAAAAAGATGACAATCCCGGTCAATTAATTTTTCCATATCTATTTCGTCCTGACTTCGCGCACGGTCATCAGGTAATCAGATTGGACCTGCGTAAGCAGAAAGAAAAGGCATCTAGGTCTTCGCAAACGTCAGAACACCTGTCGATAAATAGATTGCTATAATTAGAGCCTCCATTTTTTTTTCCTTGGTCGCAGACGCAACAGTATCAAACTCAACGAAAAGATAAATTATCATCCTTAGTAAACTGTGATTGTTTAATCAATGTCTGCTTTCGGAGCAACTAAGACTTTATCACTAGATTTTGATTCAGTCCTTGCTGACACTATGATAGTATGGACCAAGGAGTATAACAAGCTCAAAAATACAAATATAACCAAAAGCGAGATAACATACTGGAATATTGGAATGATTCTGCCCCTCTCAGCTGATGAAATTTCTACAATGTTTAACTACGTTTGGCAACATTGCTGGCGAAATATTCCACCTAGCGAGCCAGGACAAAGTGAGATCATAAAAAGAATCCGTCGTAGAGGTTATAGGATTTCTATTTTAACTAAAAGAGAGAGACCCACCATAGCTTATGTTACGAAATGGCTTGATTATCATGATATTTATTCTGACGATCTCATTTTCATATATGACAACAGACCTAAAGCAGAATATCCCTTTGATATCCTAATTGACGATGCTCCAAGCAATTTAGTCGAGATAACCCCTCCAAAGGTCGGAATATTATTCAACCAGCCTTGGAACAAAGATTTTAATTGGCCTCTCAGAGTAAATTCATTAAGGGAAGTCGAGCAAATAATGCTCTAACATGCTCGGCACGTAGTTTAAATCTAACAATACTTGTGTGATTCCATATAGAGCGTCAACTTGAAGGCTACAGACTAGTAAGTTTAACGTTCAAAGTAATAAGTGGGACTAACATAAATTTTATGACAAGGCCTAGGAATATTCCTTATAACCGACAATAATAGTCCACTTCCTAAATCTAGAATTAAATTTCCGTATTTTATTGTCTGGACTTGTGACTGACAGATCCATCATTGAAACATAACTTTGCTATAAGCAAGGGCTTAGGGACAAGAGCTGCCACATTTTATTATAGTATGAATAAAGCCCGTAAGGAGTACTCACACAGATACACGTGTGGCTGATGCTCTTTCTATCTACGCGTTTTAGACATACGATGCGTCGGTCTATATAATGAGAAATGTTAAGATTTCATGGTCTGAATTTTTAAAGGACTGAGTATACAAGAAGCCAAATCTTGTATACGCAAAACGTAGTTACATATGGATTCAGGTTTGTTACTAAAAAAAAACGTGTTGACTCCGGTACGTTTTCTACGCTGCAATCAACACGACGATAATGGCTTCGAGCAAAGTTACTTAGACTTTGTCATGTTACCGCCGCCAGCAGTCATGTTACCTGCTTTTGTCGCATT
>DAOM01000153.1:14519-17889 GCA_002501855.1 Candidatus Nitrosopolaris nunavutensis | reverse complement strand
TACCTGCCGCGCCGCCTGCAGTCGTATTCGTAGGGCCCTTTGTCATCGTGGGTTGTGCAATCGCTGCCTTGACCGTGTAAAGCGCCACTGTCGCAACTGCGGCTATCAATATTGCTGCCGTTATTAGGAATGATGTTTGTTTGTGCATTGTACTGCCTACAGCACATAACTATATATGGGTTTTCTAGTAGATTTTCGCTAATGTTATAGAACTTATTTCAGATTAGTAACGCAAACCGGGTTCTAAATGATATCTATAGATGGCAGTCCTGATTCGTCACTTTGGTCAGTCTAAATAGGCGATGATTACCATAAAGCCATTATAAAACCCAAGAAAATTTCCAAGAAAAGGCTAGCAGCAATTAATAAGACTAGGTAAGAGGAAGAGGATATTATATGGTCTTCACAACGATCTTAGAAAAATGTTCCCTACGAGGTAGCATAAATTCGATATAAGACCAAACGGCTAGTAACCGATGTAGACGGTCAGTAGGGGCAATACTAGTGATAGTGGAGATTAACCTAGTCTTGTCCACGTAGCAAATATGAAAGCTGATTTTACAGAGTATTTATTTAGAAAGTAATTTAGTAGTAGTAGTCGTAGTCGTAATAGAACTGGTTAGCCCGGTGAAACCCCTACTCTGAATGAATCTAGCATCCTTTGTATTATTGGCAGATAACTAGAGTATTTTGTTGCTTCGGCTTTATAAATAAGCAAATATGTATGATCGCCAATTGTCGTCCAAACTTCAAGTGTTTTAAGATGAAATGATTCTTCGTTATTGGTATAAACCAGTTTGTACCCGGGATTCCCTGCAAGAGTAGTGTTCACCTGGGGGACGAGACTCTTGACGGTGCTTTGGTTTAGCACTTTTAACATTAAATATTCTCGCCACTGATCCGATGCATTTACTATAGGTGCCAGGAAATTAACGACAACTCTGTAGCCGGTTGTTGACATCGGCACTGCAGGATATTCTATTTTTTCCCAACCAGACGGATATTTAATCGATATGCCGTCAGCTAGGTCTGTATAGGTTGTGAAATTCTGTGTCATAGAAGATGGTGTCAGGGAAGATGGAGCCTGCGCTCTAGCCATGGCCTTAGCCGCCAGAGCCAATGCCTTCTGATAAGGAATAGTTGATGACTTAGTAATAAGCGACGAGAAGGAATAAACTGATACGAATACAAACATTACGATTGTAAATACAAAACATAATGGTGACAAGAGTCTGACAATGCTTGCTGGTTTTAGTGTGCTGTACAAGATAAGATGAAACCTTTGTGTCTTTTACGATTTTGTGATTATATATAATATATTGGTTAACTAAGTTGACTCCCTTACTTCAAGTTGCTACTGCGGTAGTAAAGTTTGGTATTAGCATAATTATGCACACACAGTTGTTCTATCTAAACGCAGATGACGAGAATCACAAGATACCAGAGGTGTTAAACCATTAAACTAGAAGAGGTCAATTTTCCCAAGATAACGACGACGAGCCGCAGCGCTAAAGGATTGGAAGAGCTCTGATTGCGCATACATCAATCCTCTAGTGCAATAAAATTATAGGCTGAACCATTAAATTAACATAATGAGCGTCGACGATAGCGATAATTAGTCTATCTATGGGCTGAAATAAATTTGTGTAGAGATACATGACCAAGAATGCAGATAGTAATTTAGAATTCACGGAAAATCAGTTCCACTGAGGGCTCGAAGGTTTAATGGACGGTAGAATAGAACGAATCAATTAGATGTTAAACGCAAAGTTTTCGGAGTGTAAGTACTATAGGTATAGAGATACATACAGGGAACCAATTTTTGCCGGTGCATTAGCAAATGAGTCGAAGATCGACTCTACTCACTCTCTTTTGAGAAAATAGTTATTACTCGTACAAGATCTATTCCTCGAACATGGACTTATTCATTCTGCGCCACGGCGAGGCTGGCAAAAGACTCTCTTCTGGTATCAGCGACTTTGGTAGACCACTCACGGTTACAGGTAAAAGAGAAGTGACAGATATAGCAAAATCGCTAAAGGAGTTAGGTGTCCAGTTTAACTTCATAATCACAAGCCCTCTAAAGAGATCACACCAAACTGCTTCCCTTGTGGCCACGACCTTTAACAGGGAGAACAATATGGAGAACTGGGATGAGTTAAAACCGGAAGGCAATAGAAAAGAGCTTTATCGTAAATTGTCCCAAAAATTCAAACAAGATTCCTCTATACTGATTGTAGGACATGAACCTTATCTTAGTACCCTGATAGGTGAGGTTATATCTGAGGGAAATCGTGTGGGTACTGCTGGTGGACTGGTAGTTCTGAAGAAAGCTGGCCTGGCAAAGGTTAGAATAACTTCCTCCTCCCATCAAATGATTCATGGCGAGCTTAGTTGGCTACTTACTCCAAAGCACATGAAAAAGATTTCTAAATAAAGACTGCCATATCACGACATAGATGCCGTGTGCGATTTTTTAAAGCGTAATAGAACATGCACAATAAAAATACAATACAAATTGCAAGCTACATAGGAATAGCCACTCTTAACTGCCGCGGTCTAGCAGAATATCTGGATTCAGTTCAACGCGAAAATTTTGATTCACACATTGGGTATGTATTGATAAGCATGTGTAATAGAATAGAAGCAGGCGGACTAACACAAATTTGAGATTCAGCTAATCCTATGGGGAGACTATTTGATCTTGTCTATAGAAAATAGAATATTGGAATAGACATCCGTGTTTTTGCTTCGATTATCCGGATAATGAATTATATAAATTGGTGCATTGAGTCCATGTTTGATTAATCCGGTTGTCAACGTTGGTAAATCATCGGAAAAGCGAAAAGTACGGTGATCCTGCAGATACAACTCCATAAAGCCACGCCAATGTTTTTCGCCAATAATAATGGCATTTGGTTGGGTATTTTTATTAATCCATGAAATTGCAGACATCATCTTGTAAGTATCACTTAGCTGGAGAGAATTAAATTGCATACTAGGAGGAACAAAATGCTCTATATAGCTACGTGCCATTCCATACCACAACGTAAATGGTTCATGAGCGTTTGGCACTATCTCGTATAATATCCCCATTATAACGAATATTCCTAGAATAAAAGAAGTGAGTATCGTGGAAGCAGGATTAGAGAGAGTGGGAGTATTAGTAGCAGAAGTAGAAGCTCTATGTGCAGGTCCTCTTATTTTCATCGTCAGAATTAATTGATAGAGACCAAATGCAGCAAAAATTGAAAGAAAAATACCCAGCAAACTAATCCATCGATCTGCAACTAACAACTCATCAAAAGGAAAAACAATCCATGAAAATGAAGCAGCAGCAGTTATCAGTACAGGAACTGTCTCTTATACA
>DAOM01000153.1:0-14406 GCA_002501855.1 Candidatus Nitrosopolaris nunavutensis | reverse complement strand
CCATCGATCTGCAACTAACAACTCATCAAAAGGAAAAACAATCCATGAAAATGAAGCAGCAGCAGTTATCAGTACAGGAATTTTAAGCAAAGTGCCATTCTTCAATTGTTTAAATCCAATTATACCTGTTGGAACAAGTAGGCCATCTACAACTACAAATAAGTACAATAAATTTTTTGGATTATAAAACGTAGAATGAACTGATGAACCATTCCCTGTTTTCTGTATGTTTTCATGAATTATATTACTTATAATATTCTGATTCATGAACAATTCAATTGTAAAGAAGCTAAACGCAACGATGGTACACAAAATCACAGCTCTAGTCTTAACGAGAGACGAATAAATTATAAGAGAGACGACGAATAACGACCCAACTATTCTAGCAGTCGAGACAACCAATACACAGAGGATCAGAGCGAGAAGAATAAATTTCCAATTTAATTTTTTAGTCCTCTTTCTTTCGGATTCTCTGTAGATTAATACAAACACAAAGAACATCATAGTAAGCGCCAAAACATCTCGATGAAGATCCCATGTTGTTCGAAGTACCGCCATTTGAAAAATTACAAAGACTGTGACAAAAAAAGCATATCTAATATCAACTTTCAGCAATTTCCGAGCGATCAAAAATACTGAAACAGTAAAAACTCCAAAGATCACAGTAGCAAAAATTACGACAGTAGAATAGGGCGTAAGGCCAGTTGCAATCTGTATCACATGAAGAAAAGAAACGTAAAAAGGGAACTCTGATGAAATTTGAGTCCAGTGGATAGTAAAATTGGTTGTCACGGGAATATAGTAGTTGATCACATCATAACCAATTGGAGAAGGATATGCAAATAACTCTGGTACGAGACGGACCACACAACCAATAAAAAATACCAGTAATGTTAAAAACCATTCTTTATTGATAAAATTCATGTTGCAAACTAAATTGTAAATTCCTCTCATACCGTAATTATTTGTTGCAGCAACCGATATTTTCTTCTGCCATGCTTATTGGTTTTGTTAGGCAAAGAAAGGATTTAGGTGGTGGTGAAAAGCAACTTTTATGTATGCTAAGTAACATTTTGTATTGCCATCACCAATGGCGGTGCGCCTTATTAATATCGCCACAGCTATCGATGCGGTTGACAACAATGTTGTAGTAAGCAATACGAGGATGTCTGATTCTGCAGTGATAGTCAATCCTACTTCTTCCCATACGCGTAATAGTACTGCATAATATTACTGTAGGTGAAACCAACATTCGGAGTTAAAGTAGCTGTCAAGCAGACATATTACCCATGGATATTTATCATCGTAGCTCTACTAATGAGCACTTGTTTTTAGTTGTTTATGACGGTCGTTTATCTCAACTGCCTACTCTTTTCATCTTAGAGCCACATTTTGGACACGCAGCCTCTTTATGTTTCGTTCCGCAGCCCATACAGTAGTATTTCAGCGAATTATCACCGAAGGTTGAAGAAGAGGACATCGAACCAAACATCCCGCCACCCATTCTTCCCATCATTCTCTTTCTCATGTAGAAGTTGAGCAGAATGAAAACACCTATTATAACAACCAACGAATAAGGAAAGGGTACGATGAAAGATATGGCGAGGCTGATACCAAGGGATAGGCCTAACCACATTATTTGGTTAATAAGAAACTTTTTGTTGTTAGTACTCAATTACTCGTCAGCTATTATTTGATCCTACGGTCTTATAAAATTGCTGCTGATTATTGCTACTACCTTTTGTATTTCATAGGGCATTCGCATATGACCTTTTCTTTCTACACACATAGTCATTGCTCTCTATTCGATTGCATGTAGAACATGTACGTAGACAAGCTCCGTACTATGCAGTTTTGAAACCCTCTGAATACCAGGAAAAGAGATTGTTATCCGATGCAGTGCATAATGTATAGGTCATAGAACTTTTGGAACGGCATATTTGTAACGATTAATCTATAACTACTGTTACACATCTACCCTACGTAGGCAGTCTGGGTGCGTTTCTAGTTACTTCCCATTACCTTTTTATACGCCATTATGAAGTGTTGAGCGTACAAATTGGCACGCTTTTCGGACCCCCGGTGCGTGCCACCCTTTGATCTTATATGATGATAATATTCGTGTAACACCACGAAAGGATTGTAGAAGATGTCAGAATTTAATGCGTAGATTTTTCTTTCTTTTTGAACATACACTGCGTATACAGTTCTTCTCTTTCCTTTGATTGTACCAACTACTATTTCAGGAGTGTCAACATGATAAAAATCGCTTAATTTTTCTAGTGCTTCCTCGGTTTTCTTGTTAAGAATCAGATGAACTATTTTTGCCTGCATTAAATCGTCTGGCCCAGACATAAGCGAGTGGTTTGAAATGATTACGAATAAGCTATTTATTCGTACTCTAGTAGAATTAGAAAGAGGGATTTATTCCTAGTTCTCCATGAGTCATTCATATCTCTTCATTTTTGTAGACTTCAATAGCGATGGTTGCATAGAATTATTAATGATTGACTAAAGCTTTAGATGAATTATGGGTGCACTATAACATCGTGATGTCTAGGCTCGCCCAATTTAAAACATGCAGAAGATACAGCATACGAGCTCAGCAATTCACATAACCTATCTGAGATTGATGTGGACCGTATCCCATACGTAACCGCATTACGAATCTAATATTCCAGGCTGCTATGAAATTTTAAGTTACCCGTGCTCGTTATTCCTTTTTCTTACCTCTTTTTCCTGTAGGAATCAGAGAGTTTGTCTTGTTCTACTTCCACATAAACTTTGGCTGGATTAATATATGGGATAGTCTGTTTTACCTTCTGTTCTATATTATCTATTACAGATTCGATTTTGTCCGTATCCAAACCATCAACAAGATTTACTTCAATAGTAACTAACACATCTTCAGGAGCGAAGTGCATGGTACGCATGGTTATTATTCTGTTGACATCTGGCATCTCATTGACGAGTTTCACGATCTTATTGTAATCCTTCCTTGATATCGACTCACCTATTAGTAGTGCCTTGTTCTCTTTAGCTAGAAAGTAAGCAAAAGCCATCAAAATACCTCCTATAGCAACTGAACTTAAAGAATCGTAGATTGTATCTCCAGTTGCCTCAGAAAAAAATATACCTATGCCTGCAACAACGATCCCAACCAATGCTGCCGAATCTTCAACCATAACTGTAATAACAGAAGGATCTTTGCTTTCCCGGAATTCCTGCACTAGCGTATTAAGACTTATCTTCTCTCCGCGTGCTTCAATAGACTCTTTAGCTAGGAGCAATGCAACTCTTAATGCATTCGCTTCAAAAGCAGCAGATATCGCCAAAATGACATAGCTCACGTCAGCGTTCTGGATATGATGAATCCTACTCAATAATGAACCAAAACCTTGTTGTAACGACAAGATGCCAGATATTCCAAATAGCATGGTTGCTACAACGAATGACCAAAAGAATTGCTCTTTTCCGTATCCGAAAGGATGTTGTTCAGTAGCAGCCTTAGTGCTGGTTTTGATTCCGAATAGAAGCAGTACTTGGTTAAATGTATCCGAAATAGAGTGCAGCGTTTCTGCGAACATTGCTGTGCTGCCGGTGAGAATAGCCGCGATGAGTTTGGCTATAGCTATACCAAGATTACCAAAAAGAGCTGCATAAACGGCTTTTTTTGAGCTTCTAACCACTGTTACATTTTGTATTTTCTTAAATCAATATACCTTTTTCTACTGTTAGAGTAAGCGCGATTTGGTAAAAAATAATAATAACAATAAGATACGAGTTTAAAAATAATCATCATATCCTCGGAATGCCTTTTTAGGTGAAAGCGTTTTATCGCATCCTTATAAGCATTTTTAATTCAATGCGCCTCTATCTTCTTACATTCGGGGGCAATGTATTCATGATATTATTAGAACCATTATAATAAAAGCCGCGTCTCAGACGTCTAGTAAACAGGCAGGTGATTGAGCTAAGGCAGATTATGTCGAAGTCGATACTCATTGCGCCAATTCACTTTCCTTCTGCTACATTTTTAGTCTGAGGCAATCAAGTTGATTTGTTACATTCTAACTTTTCTCTTACTTTTCTGGTTAATATGACCCAACCCCTTAAAAAATATCGTTACAAGTAAAGAAAAAGTGAGCTAACTAACGCAACTACAAATAGATGAATGCATAGAATGGATATTACATGCTGTCGAATTTAAAAAAAATTTTAATTATAAATATGCATCAGGAGAAGGCTGGGAATTTCTAATATTCGGTGCTGACGATTATTATCTCGATACTAGTGCTTTGACAAAAATTGAGAAGACGACAGGGATGCTCCTGGTACAAATTAAATCTTCTGAAGGTAATGCCAACTTGTGGTTTGGTCGGAGGATCGAAGCAGTACAAGGAAATGTTAAGAATAGAATTGTATAAATTTAAAGTTCGACTGCCAAGTATTGCAAGTCAGTTGTAAGTCTTCCTATCTTTCCCTTTAGCTCTGCCTCGTAGACAGTGAGCATGCATCATTACCTTGGTCTGATTTTTTAATGTCCTCTGGAGGATATCCCTTTCGGCAGAGCTGTCCAAATTCAAGTTGAATGAACGAGCTCGATGGATCGGCTGATGGGTGCATGATGTGATAACGAACATGGTAGTTACGTGGATGATTATTTATCCAGCGTAACCGCTCTGCTGGAACGTCCTTATTAAGACATGATTACAATTCAAAAACAATTCCTTCTTTATAGTCCAAAACTTTTGCATTTAATTTGGCTTTGTACGTACTATTGTATATGAGGTCATGCATAAAATCATCTGCAACTATAGTTATGTCTCCAAAAGTATTGCATGCCAAGAAGGCGTCAAGGGATTCAATGAACGTTGGATAATCCTTGGCTTGGTGACATGTTGCTGCAGTCGCCGAACTCAGATGGTGAGCTGCAGGGAAGATATCACATATTTCTACTGGAATAACCCCAAGGAATTGATTATATGCACAAATCTGTGCATCGGGGAATTTTTTTACAAGCTGAACAAAATCCCTTGTAGTGTAAAATGGCTGTAGTTGCATTATTGGATATAAAACTAAGTTCTTTTTGACTACTGATCTAAACGTAGAGACGATTCTTCTGAACCTCCTAGCTTCTGGTCTGTATTGATCTATCGGTTCATAAAGAAAGACCGCCTTGCCTTTAAACAGCGGTGTTCCATCTTCCAAGAATTCAAAATTTTTAAAAAGATCCATTGCTTTCATAAGCTTGGGATGAGCGCGTGCCTTAAGCATCACATATTCCCACAATCTGCCATCGACTATCGCTTGTTTGACTGTGCCAACTTCTGCTTTCAAGACGTATAGATTATGCTTAGCAATTTCTTCTGTGCGATCAACTCTACTCATTTGTCGAAGCTCCTTGATGGTGTGGGTACAGCAAACCGGACATTGACAAGTAAGATATGAAAGGTCTTGGAGTTTGAGTGTGCCATTTGCATGCATATAGCGATCATCTTTGGCATATAACATGTATGAAGCCGAATCAAACATATCGCATCCCAACGAGACAGCCAGAGGAATAGTGAGCGGATGACCAGCTCCGAACAGGTGAATGGGCTTTGTAGGCACTGTGCGTTTAACAGCCGCGATCATTTGCGCCAATATTGAGAACTCATATGCCTCCATTACCTCTACAGGGCTACCTATAGCTAATACCGGGAATCCCATTTTATCCAGAGCGTTTGCACAATATCTAACCAGGTCTAGATGCTCGCCGCCTTGCACCGGTCCTACCCAGATCGTACAATTGTGATTATCATAGCCTTGTTCGCTATCTTTTCTTCCAACGTTTCTGCCTTCAAGAGTATCCTTTGCATTCACGAGTGTCTCTTCTACGTGGTCTTTCGCTTTTTGATATTTTAATCCATAACCAGTTGGTTTGTCCAGAGGAACAGAGATATCAGAACCGATATCTCTTTCAAATTGGGATATAACTCCGGGTTCGGCTTTGATGGCTCCGTACTCTAAAATTTGATACCCCCCAGAGTCAGTCATTATAACACCATCATAATTTAGAATATCATGAATCCCTCTAGTTCGCGCATCGTCACCATAATATTTTAGTGTCGTATACGCATTGGTGATCAGTCCGTTAAAACCTAAATTTTTTAGAAATTGGGGACTAATTGTCTGCCTTACAGGATGGACAACAGGAATAAAAGCCGGAGTTTCAAGGATACCATGGGGAGTCTCCAGCTTTCCAATGCGCCCAGCCAGGTCACTATACCTGACTTCAAAGGACAAAATTTACTTCTTTATCTCCCTAATAAATTCTTCATAAATAGCCTTAACTCTGTCTGCTGCAAGCCCAGACCCTTCCTCGATGCCTGCTTGTGTGACTTTAATTTTGTCCATCACAATTATAGCTCCTACGTCTTCCCTTATCTTTACTAAACCAGGAAAAACTCTGGCAATTCTATCCGAAAGAGCCTTGAAGTCAAATGGCTTTTCCATTAGTTTTATCTCTTTTACAAAAGAACCGTTAATAATCATCTTAATGATTCCAAGACTCTCCACATTCTCCAAAACCACATCGAGTTTCTCGTCGATGCCAGTTAAGGTTCCATTGTAAGTTTTTTGATCGGAAGTTTCCACCGACACCTTTTTACCCAGAAATTGAACCGTCTCTTCCCCAAATTTTCGAGTAAGCACTGCACTCATAATATTTCATGGTGGAGCGCTGGGGTAATATATACATGAATTTTTGTTGTTGATTAATAAAAATTTCCATAGGTAAGTAAGATAGGTTCGAGAGTCAACTTGACCAATCTATCTCAGTCTAAATTACCTAGTACTCGAGGAACTTTTGAGCATCTCCTTTTTCATATACTAGAGAAAGCCAATCAATGATCCCTATTTGTTTTCTAGACTTCTGTAATTTTGAAACGATATCATTGGCAATATCTTGTGGAGTTTTTCCCGTCGTATCCAATTCGGCAACCCTTTCTTTTCCAAATGTTTCCACAGAGTCGTAAAGAGTGATGCCAAGGATCTCGGCGGCAATATTCTCTTTCATCTTCATAGGTGTATATTTTCTCTGCCGAAAAATCTTTGCTAACTGGTAGGGTGAGCGCCTCAAAACTGCAACAAGGTCAATTCCAGTTGTCCTTAACACATACGGTGCGAGATGTCCTACTATTACGACATCTTTTGTTTTTTTTATTTCTTCTATTATAAGCTTCTCTGTTTTTTTAACGTCTATTTCTCCGATTCCAGTCACCGCGCTACGAGGTAAGGTTACCGCGTTGTTACTCAGTATGACCCTGTTAATGTCGATTACTTTTGCCTTCCCTAACAATTCGGATACGAATTTTGCACACGTGTGCTTTCCAACTCCAGGATTTCCTGTAATGACCACTCTAGTCATAATTCATTTGTCCTTCGCATACTCGGGTTTCGTTCAACTGTACTGGTTCCAAATTAAAAGATCGAATGGGTTCTATAATATTTTTCTTAAATGCTCAATTTTTTTTAGAATATAGATTGATGTCTATGAGATTATTTTCACCTATTTCATGTGGGCTAACAAGTCTTAAACACCTTTGTCCAGATTATGAACAAGGAACACGCACACTACGCTCAGAGCCCATTTATGGACCTAAATGTTTGTGGAACATAGACTTTCGGTATATTATTGACATCAGTTACTGCCATCAGATGTATGAGATATAGTTGCTCAACCCCCCTTAAGTTTGGGCAAATGGTACAACGATCAACCAAATATCAAGCTAATTATAATATGGGGTATTCAGTTAATATGCATGTGTCGGACCGCCGTATTTTATGGAGACGCATTAGCAAGATATGGGTTTGGGAATCCGCATCCGTGGCGCCATGATAGAATCTTTGCCTTCTGGTCAAAATTTCAAAATGAGAATTTGGACAAATCTAGTCAAATCGTAATAAAGGATCCTGTTTCGGCTGATGAAGAATCAATACTTACTTTCCATGAAAGGGATTATGTTGATCTTGTCAAGAAAAGCTCAAAGACTGGGAGTGGCTTTCTTGACATGGGAGACACCCCAGCATTTCAAGGTATTTTCGAAGCGTCTTCTTTTGTCGTTGGTACGACCCTAGAATGTTTAAATTTGTTAATGAAAAAACCGCATGATGTACAACATGTCTTTAATCCGATCGGGGGACTGCATCACGCACGAAGGGATTCTGCTGCTGGATTTTGTGTCTTTAATGATATAGGTGTAGCAATCCTAATAGCAAGAAAACGATATGGTCTAAAGCGAATAGCGTACGTAGATATTGATGCTCATCACGGCGATGGGATTTATTATGAATTCGAAAACGACCCACTACTCTTCATGGCAGATATACATGAAGATGGTCGCTTCCTATATCCTGGAACCGGCTCAGAACTAGAAACCGGTATCGGTGAGGCCGAAGGCACTAAACTGAATATACCGCTGGCGCCAAACTCAATTGATAAAGATTTCATTATAGCCTTTAACAAAATTGAGAATTTTATAAATAATGTAGCCAAACCTGAATTGATTATATTACAATGTGGTGCAGATTCACTTAATGGCGACCCTCTAGCCCATTTAAAATATACCCCCAACGCACACAGATATGCAACAGACGTAATACATGGACTGGCTCATAAACACTGCATGGGTAGGCTGATCGCTCTCGGTGGAGGAGGATATAATCGAGCAAATATCGCCTGTGCGTGGACAGAAGTAGTTAAATCTTTGCTGGCACAGCCTCAACACGTGTAATTATATATCAATATAAAAAATTTAAAAAAGAAGAGTAATATTTTGTCTTTTGTAGTCGTTTTGTGGTTTGTCTTCTATTTGCTGCAGTCGTTTAACCCTCTTCCCAGCCTTTATCGAATACACCATTTTTGTGCAGTGGCACTGGCTGTCCTGCGGTATATTCCATTGGTCTCATCCAGAAGATTGCGTGTGTTGGACATACTCCTATACATGCTCCATCTGAAATGCACCTTTCTGGGTAGAAAATGAACGCCTTACCTCTCTTCCATCCTTCTACAGGCTTTACTCTTAGAACATCAGGGCCGAGAGCAGTGCAAATTTCTACACATAGAGCACAACCAATACATCTTTGTTCATCAACGTCTGGAATTATAGCAATTGGCATCTTAGTTCAGAGTTGCATACATTCGAAAGTATTTAAACACTATGCCAACTTCAAAACAGTGTTATACTTCATAAAGCAAATGACAATGAAATTCACTAGAATGGCGACGTGCTTAAAAAGAAGAGGAAAGAGCGATGAAACGGTTGTTTTACTTTTTGGGGGCCATTCTAAGTACGTCTACTTGACCGCTGTGAAGCCAATCCTTTAGCTCAGCATGAGATGGCTTAGCGTCATGTTTGCCTGCCAGATGGAGATGCAACAGAACATAGTTAACTTGATTTAGCAACGGCTTGTTTTGTTCATCACCCTTGCGGGATTTCTTTCTCAGATCTTCAGGAACAGTCTTCCACCATTCTTCATATGTTCTAACCATAAAACCAAAATTATAAGCGGCGTTAATAAGCGTTTTGGGTTAGTTCCAAGATAAGAGCTGAAATACTGAAAATATAATATGGCGGAATCACCAAATTTTCAAAAACAGGGACTGAAATGCCATTTAGAACAGATGATTTGCAAACGGCGTATCTTGCGTATAAGCAATTCAATGACCATAACCCTCCAGCACACCACGAACGCTACATATTCCCCTTTTTCGCTGGCTCATATTTCACTTATCGGAAAGTTGACGTAATGCGCGTTATAGCAATTGCGAATTCGATATCGCCAGATCCAAATTATATTGATATCGGCTGCGGATATGGCGACTTTCTAAGCAAAATTCGCCAATTTATTCCAGATGCGATAGGCCTTGAAGAGGATACAAGTATTTTTTATATATTTCAGAAACATAAACCTGATTACATCTATTCGGAGGCTGCCGCTGCTGAATGGTTTGGTAAAAGATCGTTTGATGTATCATTTGTGGGATGGATGGAACCTGGGGTAGATTTTCGTAAAACCGTATCGCAATTCACTAAATGTATTATTACGACCTTTGACGCTGGGGGGCAGTGCGGGATAAACGGAGGATGTGAATACGACGAATTCGGATTTCAAAAAATAGCTTGGTGGCGAACGCCTTCTTGGATAGATGTCAATTATGAATTGATGAATAGATTCTACACTTCTTCACTAAGAACGAAAAAGAGCAAGAAAGAAGAGCTTACGAAGTTGCGTACAGCCCATAACCTCTGGTATGTATACACACGGCCTGAAATATCGCATAAGGTTCGTGTAGCTTTAAAGTGTTGGCTAAAAAAAGAGGAGCATGAAGGCCTATATGCCAAACATAGATTTGATTTTGAATCGGTACTTGATGAGTGTGGCTTCCATTATATGGAGACGCTTGCCGCACTTTTATCAAAAGGCAACCAATTATGGGAAGTAAGATTTGATTAACATATTCTGATATTATGGTTCAGTTAGTACTTAAGATTGATACCAATGCTTGCGTACAGATAAACCTTATTCTAAAGATATTGCTCGTATGATTTACCCCAAAGCTATCTATAATTACTTTTCCAGTAACTCATATACTATAAATTTCTACCCGTAAGCCTATAACAGGGCTATCTAGTTATACGATAGGTCGAATTTACAACACAAGGAAGAGGAAGGACTGAGATGGCATAATAAAACAGAGAGGAAATTTTTATGGCAAATACAAAGATCTCATCCTATTTAACAAGAATATAATTATAGCTGGAATATGCTCTTTCTTTTCTGCTGCATTTGTTTCTCAGCAATACTTTGAGCATTATAACAAAAGTGATATTGCAAATTCTATAGTAGCTCTATCAACGGAGTATAGTATTTACATTCCATTATTTGTCATTTTCTTTTATATTGATAATAAATATAGGTACGTAGATCCTTTCACAGGAAAGAAAAATTCCAGAAGAATAAAAAAAGATATAAAAAAACTGTTTACCGCATTTTCGATTTCCGAAGTAGCATATTCTTTGACAAAAATTTCATTTCATTATCAGTTTCTTCATCTAGGAGCACAACCATATCAGGCATCTATGCTTAGCTCATTAACAGCATCTGCAATATCTTTTGTACTAATTAATCTCGTAATCATAAAAGTTGTGAAACTTTTCACAAGGTAGAGTAATTAGAATAGGATATATCATATCACTATCTTTACAAAAGCCTCTGGCCTATTTATTATCATGATTATTTGCTATCACAATAACCTCACCTTCCACACATGTGCCCGATCCCCCAGATGCATAAGTCCTTCAACCCAATACAAAGCAAGGAAAAAATAACATGATTAAGTCCTAATTCTCTGCTGATGCCATTTAGAACAAGAGATCTGCAAATGGCTGCGGAATCATTACGCCAGTTTAGAAGATACTCTGTCTCACCTTATCATGAACGTTTTAGTTTCCCCTTGTTGCGAGGGACATATTTTACTTATAGAAAGATAGATGTATTACGTGTAGTCGCAATCGCGAAAGCTGTCTCGAATAGTCCTGAATATTGTGACATCGGTTGCGGGTACGGAGATTTTCTAATAAAGATACGAGAATTTATCTCTGGTGCAACAGGTATTGAAAACAGTGCTGGCATATTTTATGGCTGTAATTTACCGAAACCTGACTACATCACAACAGCTGACGCACGCTGGGGAATTGAAAAAAAATCTGATATTATTTTCGTGGGGTGGATGGAGCCCGGGATAGATTTTCGGGATGCCATTGCTGCTAAAACAGACGTAATTGTAACGACGTTGGATCAAGGTATTAGCTTAGCAGCAGAGTTTGATGGACACGGGTTTGAACGGGTTGCCTCATGGAGAACACCGTCATGGGAGGATGTTAACACCGAGATTATGAATCGCTATTATACACAGATGTCTGACGAAATCTATCACAGCTTGTCGAGGTTACGGGGCGCACATAACCTATGGTATGTTTACAGTAAAAAGCGGAGATACTCGGAAGCGATAAAGTCTGCTCTTGTAAGCTGCTTGGAACAAGAAAAGCGAACGTTTGTAGGACGATATGATTTTGAAGACGTGTTGGATGATTGCGGTTTCAAATATTTTGCAGAGTTGGAAATTTCCGCTGCCTCGAAACAAGAGAAAACACGTCTATGGGAAATCCAATTTACTAGCAATTTCTGAGAATGGTAAGAAAGAATTATGGATAGAGAATGCGTGATTCTCTTGGAAATTCAAAGTTAGGTTTCATTATATCTCACTGTGCTGAGCCAGCCAGACTAATACATTATCACACGCAGTTTATGAGTCAAGGTCCTTCCAGGAATGGTTCTTTTTGGCCGCTGGCACAGGCTATGCCGGGCAAGCATAATTTTCGGATTCATGTGACTTCTGCAAAAATATAGCATACGGACGGATATCTGATATAGTGTCCGATTAGGATGGAATTCTGTGTCCGACAACGTCCGTGAGAAATCGGCATCATGCCTGAGTGATCAGAAGAAATATTTTGGGATATATGTAAATCAATACCTATTTGCATGCTATCTAGTAAGGATTTTGGCTTTCATTATGATAACACAAAATTGCCCTTCTTGTATTTTGGAGCATTCAAACTATTATTCTAAAAAAAATGCAATAGCAATCGAAACGGAAATTATTGCAAAATGGCACTAAATAAGCATACCATATAGTACGTTAGTCTGGTTCTGCATGTACAATGACTCTAGAAGCACCAGTTTGCTTGATAACTAGGTTTTGAACGCTCGTTGCTAATCCATGCGCGTCTTCGATTGTCTTAATCGTCTTTTCTGGTGTAGATTTGATCGTTATTGACAGGGTGATGTGTTGTTCATCACTAACGTATACTACCCCAATATCTTTGCAATCAACTACGCCAGGTATAGATAGAGCCGCATTTCTTATTCTTTCTAAGTACCCTATGGCGGGTTTCTTCTCGGTCCCCATTGATACGTATTCACTGGTTTCTGTCTCCATGTGTGTAGTGATGTCTCTTAACTCCGGAATTACCTCCTTCAATCTTATTTCAAAGGAATCTATAATGCCGTGAGCGGTCTTAAGGTCAAGATCTCGATCCATCTGTACATCAAGATACACGTGAAGTATCGATCCTCGTTTTATCCCGTGGAGATCCGATAAATTATTATTCAGATCGGTATTAGTTACTGCTTCTTTAGTCGATTCTAGTGATCTAGATGTTGGTGTTATCTTTGATAGATATATTGAATGAACGTTCTTTATGCCTTCTGTTTCTGCGGCAACTAGTCTGATCCTATCAGTAATTGTTTCGCTTGCGGATTCTGTTGCATCTACATGTACTAGGACATCAGAGGCGGGAAGGACTCCCCTTACCTTTTCTTCAACCGATGTAGCTACTTTATGTGCTTTATCATGTGTACTTGTTCGTGGAACTTCGATATGCATATCAACAAAAGTTTCCGATCCCATCTTCCTAATGCGAATATCATGCGCCTTATCAACACCGTCTAATCCAGATACCGCTTCTAGTACCCGTTGATATGCACCTTTAGGTGCCTTATCCAACAATACATCTAATGTCCTTCTTCCCAGACCAAGAGACGTGTAAATTATCATTCCTGCTACTATAACTGCCGCATAGGCATCAGCCTTTGGAATATGAAATAAGAATACGAAAAGCAGCCCCACAATAACTATGGACGATGTTATCATGTCCGTTTTGAAATGGAGTGCATCCGCTTCCAGCGCTTGACTGCCATACTTTCTTGCAGTTCTATATAGTACTCTAGATCTTCCAAAATCAATCCCAATAGATACAAACATGATTATAAATGAGAATAGTGTAATCTCGGGTTGGATGCTTTTGAAGAATATTCTTTCAACACCTTCATAGAATATCCAGCCAGCAACTGCAAATAGTAGTATTATTTCAGACAGACTTGATACGCTTTCAACTTTGGCATATCCGTATGTATATTTCAAATCTGGTGGTCTCATTACCATGCGTATAGCATACAATGTCATTAAAGCAGCCATTACATCAAGTCCAGAATGGAAAGCTTCGGATAATATCCCAAGACTGTTGGTAGAAAATCCTATTATAATTTTGAAAATGGCAAGACCTGCTGAAGCTACAACCGAAGTTATAGCTACTTTGAGTTTCTCCTTATGCGCATCCTGACGCTTCTTTGCAACAACAGATGAAGTGGAGGAGGATTCCCTATGCTCGTCCTGATGATCATGGTTGTGGTGATCATCGTTTTGTTCTACCACGATTATCTTTTAGGTTATTTAAATTATCTTATATAGGTTAGTAGTTCTAGCCAATGTTGCTAAAACAATCCAAATACTACATC
>DAOM01000176.1:2923-3423 GCA_002501855.1 Candidatus Nitrosopolaris nunavutensis | reverse complement strand
GGAGGTTCTGTCTACTCTTTCTAACAAATTCCTCGGTACAGGTAATCTATAGCGGTTAATAGCACTTTTTTCCAAACCTCATAAGGTCTTCCAAGATTTAACATCTCAAGTTTAATTATATCCTTTTCTTATTCTACGCCTGAACCTTTTGTTCCTCTTCCGGGAAATGTTTCGTAAGATCCAGTTTACAATATTGTGTATTGCCTACATTTAGACATAGTAGCCTTCAAATTACTATGGATAAAGGAAATCTTGATGCAATGAATAAAACTTTTTTTTACAGGAATCTGCGCTAATTTGTTTACTTTGTGTGCATATATATATTTATCTTGAAATAATCAAAGATAGATATCTATTTATAGTGATATATGCATATTATAGGTATGTTTCAATTATTGTTTACACAAACACCAGGCCTAGTGGCACACACTGAAGAAAGGAGTGTGATAAAATCGACTTTCGAGCAACCACATTTCTTACTATGCGGTTCATGTTATTGG